>NZ_JBQCWU010000015.1:0-53447 GCF_051957095.1 Neisseria sp. P0020.S003
TTTTGCGGTGTTGGGGCATGGTTTTGGATTGGGGATGTTCGAGTGCGCCGATACCGCCTTCTTGATAGGCGCGTATCCATCGTCTCAGGTGGGTTCGGGAAATGCCGTAGTGGTCTGCGGTACGCTGCTGGCTGCGTATATGCAGGTAGTGGAGTACGGCTTGGTATTTGAAGTGTAATGTATATTTGCTCATAAAAAAACTGCACCTTGTGAGTTGGAGGGGATGTCCAACTTTTGGGGTGCAGTTCAGTTTTCAGACGGCCTTTATTTATTGTTTTATTTATGCTTTGGCAACACTGTTTTTACGGCCAAACCAAACAAAACCAATCACACCCAATACAATCATCGGTACGCTCAACCATTGACCCATGGACAAGCCCAAGGTCAACAGACCGAGATAGTCGTCAGGCTGGCGGGCAAATTCGGCAATAAAGCGGAACAAACCGTAACCGCCCAAGAACAATGCTGCTGTTTGACCGGCCGGACGCGGTTTTTTAGAAAAAATCCAAACAATGACAAACAGGCAAATGCCTTCAAGGGCAAATTGGTAAAGCTGAGACGGATGGCGCGGCAGCATACCGTATTGTTGCAGCCATTCGGCCCACAAAGGATTGTGCGCCGCAACTTCCGCATCTTCGTAACGCGCTTGCGGGAAACCCATCGCCCAGAAAGCATTGAGTTCGGTCACGCGACCCCAAAGTTCGCCGTTGATAAAGTTGCCGATACGGCCGGAAGCCAAGCCCAGCGGTACGAGCGGCGCAACGGTATCCATCAATTTCAAGATACTGATGTTGTGCTTGCGGCCAAACAGCCACATGGCAACGACCACGCCCAAGAAGCCGCCGTGAAACGACATGCCGCCTTCCCAAACTTTGAAAATATCCAAAGGGTTGGCAAGATAGTCGGAAAATTTATAAAACAAAACGTAGCCGATACGGCCGCCCAAGATGACGCCCAGGATACCCCAAGTCAGGAAATCGTCGAGTGTTTCTTTAGTAAACACAGAATTGCCCTGCGCGATACGACGGCGGCCCAAAATCGTAAACAGGATAAAGCCGACAATATAGCTCAAGGCATACCAGCGGATGGCAAGCGGGCCGATGCTGATCAGCACCGGATCAAACTGGGGATGTATTATCATGATGTGTGCTCCTTATCTCAAAGGCCGTCTGAAAGCCTGAACTTTCAGACGGCCTGTATGCGGTGTCGAATGGTTTAACGCAAATCGCCAACCACATTCAAAATAGCAGACAACATTGCCTCGCCCAAGCGCAGCGAACGTTGGCCGTTCCAGCCGAAATCGTCGTCCGGCAGGTTGGCATTGTCTTTAAACGGCATTTCCAAAGTATAGGCAAGGCAGTTGAAATGATTGCCGACCCAGTTGGTCGCCAAAGTCATGTTTGCCTGACCCGGCGCATCTTTGTCATAGCCGTAATCGTCTTGGAAATCGGGGCTGGCATTGAGCAGCGCAAGTTTGAATTGGTCTTCCAAGGCTTCGATGCGCTCGTTGTAGTTTGGCACGCCTTCGGTGCCGGCCACAAAGACAAACGGCAGACCTTCATCGCCGTGAATATCCAAGAACAAATCTACGCCGGTTTCCATCATTTTTTCGCGGACGGTAAAGACTTCGGGGCTTCGCTCCAAAGTCGGGTTTTCCCATTCGCGGTTGAGATTGGCGCCGGCAGCATTGGTACGCAAATTGCCCAGCACAGAACCGTCCGGATTCATATTCGGCACAATGTAGAAAGTCGCACGGTCAAGCAGCATGCGCGCGGTCGGATCTTGCGGATCAAGCAGGCGGCCCAGCAAACCTTCGACAAACCATTCCGCCATGGTTTCGCCCGGATGCTGACGGGCGATAATCCAGACTTTCATGTCGCTTTCGACTTGGTTGCCGATGGTCAGAAGATTGATATCGCGGCCTTGAACGGTACTGCCCAAATCGTCGATACGGCACAAACCGCTGCCCTGCGCATCGCCCAAAAGGTTCAAATGCTGCTCGTTGGAATAAGGCTCGAAATAAGCGTAGTAAACGCTGTTGGACAAAGGCGTATGGTTGATGGTCAACACGCCGTTTTCGTAGCTGGTCTGCACGCGGAACCAATTTTGGCGGTCATAAGAGGCGCAAGCCTGATAGTCCTCCCAACCTAAAGGATACGCCGCGTCCGCCGCATTTTCAAAATGCATCACGCAGTTTTGATAGGCCGCACCCTGCAAACGGAAGTAAAACCATTGGGCAAACTCCGAAGCATTGTCGGGACGCAGGGCGAGACGGATATCGGCAGGGTTGCTCAAGTCTTTGACAACGACCGAACCGGCATCGAATTGGGTGCTGATTTTCATCATGGGTATCCTTAGTAATCGGCGAAGAGGCCGAAGCAAACCGTCATTTTACCGTTTGCATGAGGCTGGTTTCAACCATTTAACTGATTTAACAGGATTTCAAGCGCTTGGAAACATTGTTTCAGACGGCCTTTGGGATTAAGATAAGGCCGAAATCATGAAACAAGGTTGAAACCATGACCCAGCAACAATCTGTCTCCCCTGCCATCAAGGCGCGCGTCCTTGCCGAATCTTTACCTTATATCCGCCGTTTTTCCGGCTCCATCATCGTCATCAAATACGGCGGCAACGCCATGACCGAACCTGCTTTAAAAGAGGGTTTCGCACGCGATGTCGTCCTGCTCAAACTAATCGGCCTGCATCCCGTCATCGTTCACGGCGGCGGCCCGCAAATCAATGAAATGTTGGAAAAAGTCGGCAAAAAAGGAGAATTTGTTCAAGGCATGCGCGTGACCGACAGCGAAACCATGGACATTGTCGAAATGGTTTTGGGCGGACACGTCAATAAAGAAATCGTTTCCATGATTACCACCTTCGGCGGTCGCGCCGTCGGCATTACCGGCCGCGACAACCACTTCATCAAAGCAGAAAAACTCCTGATCGACACGCCAGAACAAAAAGGCGTGGACATCGGCCAAGTCGGCACAGTGGCCGACATCGATACCCGTTTGGTGGAAGGCTTGGTCGAACGCGGCTGCATTCCTGTCATCGCCCCCATCGGCGTAGGTCAAAACGGCGAAGCGTTCAATATCAATGCCGACTTGGTTGCCGGCAAACTGGCGGAAAAACTTCAGGCCGAAAAACTGTTGATGATGACCAATATCCCCGGCGTACTGGATAAAGAAGGCAAATTATTGACCACCCTGACGCCAAGCCGTATTGACGAACTGATTGAAGACGGCACGCTGTACGGCGGTATGCTGCCTAAAATTGCCTCCGCCGTCGAAGCCGCCAAAAGCGGCGTCAAAGCCACGCATATCATAGACGGCCGTGTTCCCAACGCCCTGCTCTTGGAAGTGCTGACCGATGACGGTGTAGGCTCAATGATTTTGGGCGAAGACTAATCCGTTTTTCAGACGGCCTTATGCCTGATTTAATCAGCTTTTCACCCTAAAAAGGGTAAAAAATGTTACACTATACGGCTTATGTTTGTTTGAGCGATATTGACGTGAAACAAACTTACAGTCGGTTTCATACCGACTCCGATACCATACTTGGCAAAGACGGTATAATGTCTGCATTCATCAGACTTTGGCAATCATCCTTAAGGCCGTCTGAAACGTAACAAAGCTACTTTTCTTTTACCATCCTATTTGGAGATATTCATGAGCGCAATCGTTGATATTTTTGCACGCGAGATTTTGGACTCCCGCGGCAACCCTACCGTAGAGTGTGACGTATTGTTGGAATCCGGCGTCATGGGACGCGCAGCCGTACCTAGCGGCGCATCAACCGGCCAAAAAGAAGCTTTGGAACTGCGTGACGGCGACAAATCCCGTTACTTGGGCAAAGGCGTATTGAAAGCCGTTGACCACGTCAACAACCAAATCGCACAAGCCCTCATCGGTATCGATGCCAACGAACAATCTTATATCGACCAAATCATGATCGAATTGGACGGTACTGAAAACAAAGGCAACTTGGGTGCCAACGCCACTTTGGCCGTTTCTATGGCCGTAGCACGCGCAGCTGCTGAAGATGCAGGCCTGCCTCTGTATCGCTACTTGGGCGGCGCAGGCCCAATGGCTCTGCCTGTTCCGATGATGAACGTTATCAACGGCGGCGAACATGCCAACAACAGCCTGAACATCCAAGAATTCATGATCATGCCTGTCGGCGCAAAATCTTTCCGCGAAGCCCTGCGTTGCGGCGCCGAAATCTTCCACGCACTGAAAAAACTGTGTGATGCCAAAGGCTTCCCAACTACCGTGGGCGACGAAGGCGGTTTCGCACCTAACCTGAACAGCCACAAAGAAGCCCTGCAACTGATCGTCGAAGCAACCGAAGCCGCAGGCTACAAAGCAGGCGAAGACGTATTGTTCGCCCTGGACTGCGCATCCAGCGAGTTCTACAAAGACGGCCAATACCATCTGGAAGCCGAAGGCCGCTCTTACACCAGCGCAGAATTTGCCGAATACTTGGAAGGCCTGGTTAACGAATTCCCAATCGTTTCCATCGAAGACGGCATGGACGAAAACGACTGGGAAGGCTGGAAACTGTTGACCGAAAAATTGGGCGGCCGAGTTCAATTGGTCGGCGACGACTTGTTCGTAACCAATCCAAAAATCTTGGCTGAAGGCATCGAAAAAGGCGTGGCAAACGCATTGCTGGTTAAAGTAAACCAAATCGGTACTTTGAGCGAAACCCTGAAAGCCGTTGACTTGGCAAAACGCAACTGCTACACCAGCGTAATGAGCCACCGTTCCGGCGAAACCGAAGACAGCACCATTGCCGACTTGGCAGTTGCCACCAACTGTATGCAAATCAAAACCGGCTCCCTGTCCCGTTCTGACCGCATGGCGAAATACAACCAATTGTTGCGCATTGAAGAAGAATTGGCCGAAGCCGCTTACTACCCTGGCAAAGCCGCATTCTACCAATTGGGCAAATAAGCAGAATATAGGATATTGATTGTATGAAGTGGGTGACTTTTGTTTTAACCTTCGCACTTTTGTGCTGTCAGTACAGCCTTTGGTTTGGTAAAGGCAGCGTCGGGCATACGGAAGAATTGCAGGAGCAGCTCGTCCGTCAGGAAGAAAAAAACCAAACACTCACTTTGCGCAACAATTTCCTTAATGCAGAAGTTGAAGACTTGGCACACGGACAAGAGGCCATTGCCGAAATTGCCCGCGTCGAATTGGGCTATGTCCAAGACGGCGAAGTGTATTACCGAATCATCGACCGCCGCTAAACCCTGCAAAACAAAGGTCGTCTGAAAACATATTTTTCAGACGGCCTTTTTTATCGCAATCGCTATATAATCACATATCCCAAAATCAAATTACACCCATCATGTATGACGTAAACACCCACGATGTCCGCCGATTCTTTGCCCACGTCTGGCAACACAGGCTCGCGCCGCTCCAATTGGACGGCCTACAACAAAAAGCTTTGCGCATTATCGAAGCCCATCCCGAATACGGACACTATCTCGAAGACATCGAACAATATTTAGATAAAGAATGGTTGCCCGAAGACGGCGAAAGCAACCCATTCCTACACATGTCGCTACACCTTTCCCTGCAAGAGCAAAGCACCATCGACCAGCCCCCGGGCATCCATGCTATCCACCAACAACTTTGCGCCCGTTACAACGGCGACTGGGTCAAAGCCGAACACGATATGATGGAAGCATTGGCAGAAACCATCTGGGAAGCACAACGCTACGGACGGGGCCTTGACGTCAATGCCTACATGACCCGCCTACGGAAATTGGTCGGCTTAGGCCAAGAAGAAAAAGCCCGCCTCAATCCCCATGAAGTTGGCTTGATGGATACAAAGTAAATTCTTTTCAGACGGCCTCAACCCATACAAATCCTTACGCTTGCCAAAGCCAACATTTCTATCTTTCATGCTAAATTACTTTTTTAAAATCCGCATTACAAGGAAAACCAAAATGCTCCGCCCAACCCTTACCGCCCTACTCCTAGCCGCCTCCCTGCCCGTTGCAGCAGAAAGCCTCAACTACAACATCGTTGAATTTTCCGAATCCGCCAACATGGAAGTGCCACGGGATATCATGACCGCGCATTTCAGCATCAACGCAGAAGGCAAAGACCGTCAAGCCGTCAACCAAGCCTTCATGAAGAAATTCAACCAGTTCAACAAAATCTCCCAAAACAGCAAATTTAAAGCCGAGCTGATGGAGCACAACGCATCCCCGCGCTATCAATACACCAACAGCAAACGCACCCAAACCGGCTGGGAAGAACACGCCTACTTCAAAGTAGAAAGCAAAGACTTTGAAGCACTCAACCGCCTGATTGCCGACAGCATCAATATCGCCGTTTTGGAAAGCTCCTCATTTTCCGTATCCAAAGAAAAACGCGAAGAAACCGTCGACCAACTGAGCAAAGCCGTCATCCTGCGCTTCAAAGATCGCGCCCAAAATCTCGCCCAAACGCTCGGCTTCTCCAGCTACAAAATCGTTAAACTCAACCTGGGCCATATCGGCAACCGCCAAGTCGGCGGCGATTTTGCACGCGCCAAAATGCTGCGGGCAGCCCCCGTCGCAGAGATGGCTGCAGGAATAGAAGATGGCATACCTGCCTCCCCCGGTTCGGAAGAGATCAGCCTGACCGTCAGCGGCTCGGTGCAAATGTAGGATTTTCTTTTAAATCATTTAAAAGGCCGTCTGAAGGTATATTTTTCAGACGGCCTTTGTATTTGTTCAATGATTAGAACGGAATATCGTCGTCGATATCATCAACCGGAGCGGTCGGTTGTGCCGGGGCAGGACGACGGGCTGGGGCGGCTGGGGGTTCTTGAGCCGGAGCAGATTGGTATTGCTGTTGTGGCGCTTGTTGGTAGCTGCTTTGGCTTGAATGACCGCCTTGATTATAGCCGTCATCGTATGGTGCGCCGCCGCTGTTGTCGTTGCGGCTGCCGAGCATTTTCATCTCATTGGCAATGATGTCGTAAGCGGTGCGCTCGATGCCGTCTTTGCCTTGGTATTTGCGGCTTTGGATACGGCCTTCCAGGTACACTTGGCTGCCTTTACGCAGGTATTGACCGGCGATTTCGGCGAGTTTGCGGTACATGGTGATGTTGTGCCATTCGGTACGTTCTACGCGTTGGCCGTTGCGGTCGTTCCACGTTTCACTGGTGGCAATGCTGAAGTTACAGACGGCCTCGCCGTTGGGCATATAGCGGACTTCCGGGTCGCGGCCGAGACGGCCGATGAGGATAACTTTATTCAATGACATTTTACACTCCTGTGATAATTTTTTCGGCGGCCTCTTGGTCAAATCCTTTTTGCAAGGCCTTGATATAAATGGTTTGTTTGTCTGCGCTAAAGCTAATGCTTTCAACGCCTTCAATTTCGGTCAATTTTTGGTAGAGCAAATCCGGATTTTGTTGCCATTCGGCGTTAAGCGGATAGCTGAGGTTTTTGACGGGTTTCGGTGCAGGCGAAATGACTGCCAATACCAGCCACAGCAACATCAATACGCTACAAAAGGCAAATACGCCTGCAAAACCGTATTTTTGGAACAATAAACCACCGGTTGCGCCGCCGACAAACAAGCCGACCGACTGCATGGTGTTATACACGCCCATAGCGGTGCCTTTCAAATCGGACGGAGCGATTTTTGACACCATAGACGGCAGGCTGGCTTCCAACACATTGAAACCAATAAAGTAAACAATCAGATAAGCGGTAATCAACCATACCGAGTGCATTCCGAACAGCAAACCGATTTGCGCCGCGGCAATGCAGACGATACCAAGAATAAACACTTGTTTGAGTTTGTTGCGCGTTTCGCCGACGATAATCAGCGGCACCATAATAATCAGGCCGGTAATGGTTGACGGCAGATAGACTCGCCAGTGATGGATTTTTTCCAAACCCAACTGCGTCATGGCAAACGGCAATGCGGTAAATAAAGCCATTTGCGCCGCATGCAAGGCAAAAATACCGAAGTCGAGATTGAGCAGTTGGCGGTTTTTCAATACCTCGCCCATACGAGAAGGCTGCGCCTGCGTGTCTTCATGCATTTTTGACACTTCCGGATCAGGCGTCATCCAGGCAACCACGCCGATACTGATTACAGTCAGAATACCGGTCAGCGCAAACAGGCCGGATACGCCGATAAAGCTGGCAATCATCGGCGCAAGCACTAGGCTGACGGAAAAGGTCAAGCCGATACTCAGACCGATCATCGCCATCGCACGCGTCCGCACTTCGTTACGGGTCAAATCTGCTAGCAAAGCCGTTACCGCCGCGCTGACGGCACCTGCGCCTTGAATGGCACGCGCGGCAACCAACATCTGCAGGCTGTCGGCAACTGCGGCCAAAAAACTCCCCGCTGCAAACACAATCAGGCCGGCATAAATCACTTTTTTACGGCCGAACTTGTCGGAAGCCATGCCCAAAGGCAGCTGCAGCAAAGCCTGTGTCAGCCCGTAAATACCCATCGCCATACCGACCAGCGCTTTATTGTTTTCTGCGCCGGGCAACGAAGCGGCATACATCGCCAAGACAGGCAACACCAAAAACATCCCCAACATACGCAGTGCGTAAACGCCGGAAAGTGTGGTACTGGCACGCCACTCGTGCGGAAACATTTGAATGCGGTTATCTCTTGCCATAAATAATGTTTCAGACGGCCTTAAGTTTGCGAAAGGCCGTCTGAAAGTGTGAATTAACAGATTTTCTGATTATACAGGATTCAAAGGAATTGCATGGAGTCAAATCGCAAGCCGTTTATCGCAAACCTGCTTCATCGGTATAAAACGGTTTTAAAAAAAAACAACGTCACGCAAGATCTGCCCTATCCCATTATCCCCAATCAACCCCACTGCCATCTATTTCGCCACGCGCCTAACACGGCATTCGGATATTTGTTACTGCCCAAGCTGCCGTTAAACCTTGCCAAAGCGCGGACAATATTGCCTTTTTCGATATTGTTGTAATGGCGAAGAATGGTGCAACCATAGCGCAGATTGGTGCGGATATCGAAAAGGTTGTGCGACGGATTGCCGATATAGTTTTTCCAAAACGGCATCACCTGCATCAAACCGCGCGCACCCACGCCGCTAATCGCATATTGGCGAAACGCACTTTCCACTTCAATCAAGCCCAAAATCACTTGAGTGTTGAGGCCGGCACGACTGCTTTCGTATTGAATATTGACCAACAGGCGGCGGCGCTCGCCTTCATCGGGAATGAAACGTGCCAATCGTGAAGACATCGCCGCCAACCAACGCTCCCCTTCCCTCGAATCGGCAAACACCAGCCGCGCAGGGCTGGCGCTATTAATCGAACTGCGCATCACGGAAGCCACATCATCGGCCAGCGTTTCTTCACGTTGCGCCCCCGCCCATGCGGTCGCAGGCGTCAAAAGCATGGCTCCGCCGACTTGTAACAGGCGGCGGCGCGATAAAAATAAGGAATCTTGGTTTTCCGATTTCATGTGTTTTCTCTTTTTAGGCCGTCTGAAAAGTTCAGACGGCCTTTGATATACTTGCTTAAAATCAGCATTATAAAATACATCTATGAGTAGAATCAAAGAGCTGTATACCTTTTATTGTCAAGTGATACCGCCTCAAGTAACATTTAGGTTTTTCTAATCAACCGGTATTTTTTATGACCACCACTCCCGCCAACGTTTTAGCCTCCGTCGACTTGGGTTCCAACAGTTTCCGCCTGCAAATTTGTGAAAACAACAACGGCCAGCTGAAAGTCATCGACTCGTTCAAACAAATGGTTCGCTTTGCCGCCGGCTTGGACGAACAAAAAAACCTGAGCGAAGCCTCTCAAGAACAAGCCTTGGAATGTTTGGCAAAATTTGGCGAACGCCTGCGCGGATTCCAACCTGAAAACGTGCGCGTGGTGGCCACCAACACTTTCCGTGTCGCCAAAAACATCGCCCAATTCCTGCCCCGTGCCGAAGCGGCGCTGGGCTTCCCCATCGAAGTCATCGCCGGCCGTGAAGAAGCGCGTCTGATTTACACCGGCGTAGTGCATACCTTACCGCCCAAAGGCGACAAAATGCTGGTTATCGACATTGGCGGCGGCTCGACTGAATTTGTCATCGGCTCGGATTTGCAACCGCTGACCACAGAAAGCCTGCCTTTGGGCTGCGTAACGTACAGCATGCGCTTCTTCCAAAACAAAGTAACCGCCAAAGATTTCCAAGCCGCCGTTTCCGCCGCGCGTATCGAAATCCAGCGCATCAGCAAAATGATGAAGCGTACCGGTTGGGATTTCGCCATCGGCACCTCCGGTTCGGCAAAATCCATACGCGACGTTTTGGCGGTCGAATTGCCGCAAGAAGCCGACATTACCGCCCAAGGCATGCGTTATCTTGCCGATAGGATTATCGAAGCCGGTTCGGTTAAAAAAGCCAAATTTGAAAACCTCAAACCCGAACGCATTGAAGTTTTTGCGGGCGGATTGGCCGTGATGATGGCGGCTTTTGAAGAACTCTCGCTGACTAAAATGACCGTTACCGAGGCCGCACTCCGCGACGGTGTGTTCTACGACTTAATCGGCCGCAGCCTCAATGTCGATATGCGCGAACAGACAACGGCAGAGTTCCAAAAACGCTACCACGTCAGCCTCAACCAAGCCAAACGCGTTGCCGATACCGCGCAAGCCTTTATGAACAGTCTGTGCCACGCCAAAAACGTAACCGTTCAAGAGCTTGCCCTGTGGAACCAATACCTCAGCCGCGCAGGTCGTTTGCATGAAATCGGCTTGGATATTGCCCATACCGGTTATCACAAACACTCCGCCTACATTCTCGAAAACGCCGATATGCCGGGCTTCTCACGCAAAGAGCAAACCATTTTGGCACAACTGGTTATCGGCCATCGCGGCGACCTCAAGAAAATGGCGGACATTATCGGCAACAACGAAATCATGTGGTGTGCCGTATTGTCCCTGCGCCTGGCCGCCCTCTTCTGCCGCTCGCGCCTGCCTCTTGATTTGCCACCGCAAACCCAGCTTCGCGTCGATGAAAACAACCACAGCTTTATCTTGCGCATCAACGCCCAATGGCTGGAGCAACACCCCCTCATCGCCGATGCGCTGGACTACGAAAGCGCGCAATGGCAAAAAATCGATATGCCTTTCTCGGTTCAAGCACAATAAACCGCGCTCCGTTATAATAGGCAGCTTTTCAAAATCCAAACCGCAGGCCGTCTGAAAACGACAGCCTGCCATACATCAAGGAAAACCATGAGAAAACCCCAACGCGGCTACGCCCGCCAAGACCGTGTCAAAGAACAAATCATGCGCGAGCTTGCCGAACTCGTCCGCACCGGCCTGAAAGACCCGCGCGCCGGTTTCATCACCATCAACGAAGTCGAAGTCACCCGCGACTACAGCCACGCAACCGTGTTCTACACCGTCCTCGACGACAGCACACGCGACATCACAGAAGAAGCTTTGGAACACGCCAAAGGCCATTTGCGCAGCGAATTGGCCAAACGCATCAAACTCTTCAAAACGCCCGAGCTGCATTTTAAATACGATGAATCACTCGAACGCGGCATGAGCATTTCCAGCCTGATCGACCAAGTGGCGGCGGAAAAACCGGTTGAAGATTAAGAAATCTATGATGAAAAAATGGCTTGTATCTATTTTATTTGCAACAGCATCCTATGCCTTTTCCACGCCTTTATCTTTTAATTGGAAGCAAAATAAAGCCGAAGTAACAGAGATAACTGATATTCCATATGGCGTGACAGAAACAAATGATGTTTCATCCGACGTGATAGAGTATAGGTATTTCATTCAATTAACCAAACGGGGAATAAGCAACTTTGTACTGTCTTACGGCAACCGTAATATTATTTCTATCAATGATTACAAACCTAGCGAAGAAGCTGTACTCTCTTCGCAAGCTCTGCCACCCCTTATTTTACTAATTAATCAATCAGGACAAGCTGTTGATATTCTCAACTGGAAAGATTTTTACACTCAATCAAAGAAAATAAGCCTTGAGAAGAAAAGTATTAGTAAAGACGACTTGGAGGAATTAAACAATCTAGAAATACAAAATGCCATAAAACAAAAAAAGATGGACAATCCATGGGGTTACTGGATATGGCTTTGGGCGGATATTAACCCTGACAAGCTACCTGCCCCATCTCAGAAAAATTTTTCTATCTTAGGCATACCGTATATTCAAACAAGTTCTTATGAATTGATAAATCAGACTGATCAAGAGATAACATTACGATACCAATCTCAAGTTAATATGGATCAGACTGCCGATATCAGCAACGAAAGCTTCTTGAAAGCAGATAAGGTAACTACGAAAGAACTGATAGATGCAGACCAACTTTTCAAAAGTGTAACGGTAACCGCAACATTGGCAAAGCAAACCATGCAACCAAAATCTGTAGAGGTTTCTGAAGTTTCTTCATTTCCATTTATAAAAATCAAGCGGACAACTTACCGCTTTAAATGGTTCGACTAAAAATAAAAATGCCGTCTGAAAATATAAAGCTATTTTTTTTCAGACGGCATATTCCTTAAAAAAACGCTATGACAACCAAACCCACCAAACGCCCGGTTAACGGCGTTCTTCTTCTCGACAAACCCGAAGGCCTTTCCAGCAACACAGCCCTGCAAAAAGCGCGGCGCTTGTTCTGTGCCGAAAAAGCCGGGCATACTGGCGTACTCGATCCTTTAGCCACAGGGCTTTTGCCTGTTTGTTTCGGCGAAGCGACCAAGTTCGCCCAATATCTGATTGATGCAGACAAAGCCTATACGGCCACGCTGAAACTGGGAGAAGCCAGCAGTACGGGCGATGCAGAAGGCGAAATCGTTGCCACCGCACGCGCCGATATTTCATTGTCCGAATTTCAGACGGCCTGCCAAGCCTTAACAGGCGACATCCGCCAAGTGCCGCCTATGTTTTCCGCCCTCAAACACGAAGGCAAACCGCTGTACGAATACGCACGCAAAGGCATCGTTATCGAACGCAAAGCGCGCGATATTACGATTTACTCCATTGATATCACTGAATTTGATGCACCCAAAGCCGTGATAGACGTACGTTGCAGCAAAGGCACTTACATCCGCACTCTCAGCGAAGACATCGCTAAACACATCGGCACATTCGCCCACCTGACCGCCCTGCGCCGTACCGAAACCGCAGGCTTTACCATTGCCCAAAGCCACACGCTCGAAGCTTTGGCAGAATTGGACGAAGCCGAACGCGATGCCTTGTTGCTGCCTTGCGATGTCTTGGTGCAACATTTCCCCAAACTGAAATTAAACGACTACGCCGTTACCATGCTCAAAAACGGCCAACGTCCCCAATTTACCGAAGACATTTCCGCCGAGCAGCCCATCCGTGTGTACAGCAGAGACGGCACATTTATCGGACTGGTGGAATATCAAAAAGAAATAGGCCGTCTGAAAGCCTTGCGCCTGATGAATACCGCCGACAAATAACTTCCTGCAAAGAGAGCCAATCATGAAAGTCTATACCGCCGCCCAGATGCGCGAACGCGAACAAGCAGCCGTCGATAAAGGCACAAGCTTCGACCAACTGATGGAAAACGCCGGCAGCT
Source organism: Neisseria sp. P0020.S003 (assembly GCF_051957095.1). Lineage (NCBI taxonomy): Bacteria > Pseudomonadati > Pseudomonadota > Betaproteobacteria > Neisseriales > Neisseriaceae > Neisseria > Neisseria sp. P0020.S003. The sequence goes on from NZ_JBQCWU010000015.1 coordinate 13,594, forward strand.
CTGCCGCGCAAGACCTGATGCGGCGCCATCCTCAAGCCGGACGAGCCCTGATCGTTTGCGGCAAAGGCAACAACGGCGGCGACGGACTAGTCATGGCAAGATATATGCAGGCGCAAGGTTGGCACATCGACATTCTGTTTTCACTCGGAGAAAACCTCTCCCCCTTGGCTCAAACCAATCGCGAACGCCTCAACGGTTTGCCCCACATTGAATTGATATCCGCACAAGAACTGGAAGGCCGTCTGACAAAAGGTTACGACATCATTATCGAAGGCATATTCGGCACAGGCTTCAGCGGCGCGCTTCCAACCGAAATCGCCGCCCTCTGCCGCCAACTCAATCATTCAGACGGCCTGAAAGTCGCCCTCGATATTCCCACCGGCCTCAACTGCGACACCGCCGAAGCCGATCCCGACACATTCCGCGCAGACCTGACCTACACCTTTGCCGCCTACAAACCGGCACACTTAAGCGAGTCCGGCAAAACCTATTGTCAAGAAACCGTCTATTTACCTATTGGCATTGATTAAATGCCTATAAAAAACAACAGGGTGCTATTTTGCACCCTGTTGTTTTTGTTTACTTCCAAATCTGCGCCAATTTAATCCCCAGCACCGTCAAACCAAACGAACCGAAAACATGCAGACAGGTTGCCATCAAAGCCATACCCCAACGTTGCGCCTGCATCAAACCCACCATCTCCACTGAAAGACCTGAAAATGTGGTCAAGCTGCCGAGAAAGCCGGTAATCCAAAGCAAACGCCATTGCGGATCGGTTAAGAGTTCCGCCAATACGCCGATCAGCAGCGCGCCCAACCAGTTTGCCGCCAAAGTACCGATAGGAAAAGGCGCAGAAGACACCAGCACCAAGCCAAACAGCCAACGCAATACAGCCCCGACAGCGGCACCGCAAACAATGGGAAAAATATAAGCAAACATAATAAGTTAAACATTCAATTCAAAAAACAGGCCATCCGGTCATTAGGCCGTCTGAAAACCAAGCAAGGATGCCTTCATGTCTTACTGCCAAATCTTAGGCGCGGATTTCAAATACCTGTCGTCATCGAAAGTACAAATCCATTGCGGCTTGAGCGCGATAAAAATGGCTGTTGAAATACCGCTCAAAAATGCCTCCGCCCAAGCGATTAAGAAGAAAACAGGAAAAGCGGTTTTCCATAATACCGCCGTATCAAACACATCTACCCAGTCCAACAAACCAACCAAAATTACACCGGTAAACACCATGCCGACCGCCGCAGCCCAAAAACCATTCAGAAAAATAAAGATAAAGATATTGGCAGGCAAACGCGATACCCAATGGCGGAAACCCAAGTTCACCAACAAAGGCGGAAGCAATACGGACAAGGCGTTGATGGGAAACATATGCCAATCGCCCCAAAGCCACAAATATGGAAAAAACAGTAAAACGCCAAGGCAGAATGTAGTAGAGGTGCCCAGCATTAAAGCCGTCAGGTTTAAAGCAAGCAGATGATAGCTCATGCCGGCCAGTTGTCCGCTTTCCGGGGAGGCATTCAAACTCCAAGCCAGCGGCAACATCACGGCAGCCACCAAGAATGCGGAACGATGCTGCGATACCGACACCCATGCCTGCTTTGCACACAAAGCAAAAATCACCAGCAACACAGGCCATGCCGCCATCACGACACCAACGGGAAACCATCCGTTTTGAAAAATCATCATCTCATCCGCAAAATGTTCAGACGGCCTATTATACGCGTCTCAAGCCACAGCTTTGACAATCCTGTCTGCCTTTGTCGTTAAAGCTTGTTTCGGCTGGTTTTGTTTACCCGAAAAAAGCGTTAGAATAACGGACTTTGCCGTTTAATTAAGGGGATGGACGCATGCTTTGGACAATATTAGCTTTAATTCTGCTGGCTGTCATAGCCGGCTTGTTCTGGTGGCGCCAGAAACAAGAGCAAAAGTGGCGCCAAGAATTGGCCCGACTCAGTGGCGACGAAGAAGAAATAAACGAAGAAGACAGCCCAGTCGGTTTTTCCGACCAACTGGACAGCCTGAAACGTTTGTTCAGCATGAACAAGCGCACTGCCGACAACCATAAAATTGCCCGCATCCGCCTGCTTTCCGTGCTCGAACACAATAAAATGAAACGCGCCGAAACAAACGAAGAGCACGCAGCAGAACCGTTTACCGAAGAGCTGGAACACATCACAGCTACCAAAGAAGAAATCAAAGTTGCACCTAAAACCCGCAAATCTGCCAAACCGGAACGTATTCCTAAAATAACGCCGTTTGCACAGATGGAAACGCCCGAATACAGCCCGTCTTTGGTGCAAAACAGCAATTTTGAAGAAATCACATTAGAAGAAGCCACCCGTTCCCTGCACGAAGCAGCGGTTGAAGAATGGAACGAGCATTTGGCCGAAAAAAATGCGCCAATTTACAAAGACGAAGTCGAAACCCCATTATTGCGCGCTTCATCCCTGCCGATGACCGGCATGGAAATCATCGACTATAACGACCCTATCTTGCGCCGCACACGCGAACGTGCCTTGGCGCGTGCCAATAATGTCCGCGTGGCAGAAGCCAATGCGCCGCATATCGAAACCGTTCAGACGGCCTTAAGAACTGCCGAAAAAGAAGCCATCCTCCCCTATACTTCCATGCAGGCATTCCCTTCTGAAATCCAAGCGGAAGATATTCACAACAACCTTGCCCGCCGCACCGCCGCCCGCCACAAACTGGCCGAGGCCGTCGCCCCATTACGCGGCTACTCTCCGCGCACCATCGAAAATGACGAAATTTTGGCCAACTTGGGACAAATCAGCCGTCCTGCCAGCTTGCGCCGTCAAGTCCGCTATACCGAAGCGGCCGCCGAAAGATGGGCGCGTAAACAAGCTGCCACGGAAGCTGTTGCACCACGACCTGCCGCACCGGCAACGCCGTCCCGTCCGAAACCGGCTGCGCCTGTTAAAAAATCCCCTTATATCTCCCGACCTGCCGCGCCAAACGCAACCGTAGTCGAGCCGCCTGCCGTACCGGTTGTCCCTATGGCTAAAACCGATATTCCTGAGCCGCCCGTTTTCCAAACCTCGATTGCGCCGATTGATATCCCCGAACCGCCTGCTTTTGAACATAAAATCCAAGTGCCGATTTTTTATGCACAAGTCAATGCGCATGTCAGCAATCAGCCTGAACGCAGTATCCACGATTATTTAATCAGCGAATCTGCCGTCGAAGAAACGGAATTCGATAGTGAGCCGGAAGCAACTGTACAACCGGAAGCAGAAGCTATTCAAGCGGTTGAAGCTATTGAACCCGTTGAATCTGTTGAAACAATCGCAAGGCCATCTGAATATACAAAGACAGTCGTTGAACCGCCTGTTCAAACCGTAGAACCAAGCGTTCAAGAGGATACACCAAGCATAGCTATTCCAACTTCGGCAACACTTACCGATGCACGCCTGCCGACTACCGCCCTGCTTCTGCCGCCGCAGTTTGACCCAAGCGCATCGCAAACTGAAGAACAGTTGTTGGAAAACAGCATTACCATCGAAGAAAAACTGGCGGAGTTCAAAGTTAAAGTCAAAGTGATGGACTCCTATTCCGGCCCGGTCATTACGCGCTACGAAATCGAGCCTGATGTCGGCGTGCGCGGCAGTGCCGTTTTGAACCTCGAAAAAGACTTGGCGCGCTCGCTTGGCGTGGCTTCCATCCGCGTGGTGGAAACCATCCCCGGCAAAACCTGCATGGGTTTGGAATTGCCTAATCCGAAACGCCAAATGATCCGCTTAAGCGAAATCTTCAATTCTCCTGCGTTTACCGAATCCAAATCCAAACTGACCCTCGCTCTCGGCCAAGACATTACCGGCCAGCCTGTTGTGACAGACTTGGCCAAAGCACCGCATCTGCTGGTTGCCGGTACGACCGGTTCGGGTAAATCCGTAGGCGTGAACGCCATGATTCTGTCCATGCTCTTCAAAGCAACGCCTGAAGACGTGCGCATGATTATGATTGATCCGAAAATGCTGGAGCTGAGCATTTACGAAGGCATTCCGCACCTGCTCGCCCCCGTCGTAACCGATATGAAGCTGGCCGCAAACGCCCTGAACTGGTGCGTCAACGAAATGGAAAAACGCTACCGCCTGATGAGCTTTATGGGCGTGCGCAACCTTGCCGGTTTCAACCAAAAAATTGCCGAAGCCGCCGCGCGTGGCGAAAAAATCGGCAGCCCGTTCAGCCTCACGCCTGAAAATCCTGAGCCATTGGAAAAACTGCCGTTTATCGTGGTCGTGGTAGATGAATTTGCCGACCTGATGATGACTGCAGGCAAGAAAATTGAAGAACTGATTGCCCGTCTTGCCCAAAAAGCCCGCGCAGCCGGTATCCATTTGATTCTTGCCACCCAACGCCCAAGCGTGGATGTCATTACCGGCCTGATTAAAGCCAATATTCCGACACGCATTGCCTTCCAAGTGTCCAGCAAAATCGACAGTCGCACGATTCTCGACCAAATGGGTGCGGAAAACCTGCTCGGCCAAGGCGATATGCTGTTCCTGCCGCCCGGCACCGGTTATCCGCAACGCGTACACGGCGCATTCGCATCCGACAATGAAGTACACCGCATAGTGGAATACTTGAAACAATTCAGCGCACCTGACTATATCGACGATATTTTGAGCAACGGTTCCACTGAAGACTTTACCGGCACCAGCCGTAGCAACGACAGCGACCTCGACCCCATGTATGACGAAGCCGTTTCCATTGTCTTAAAATCGCGTAAGGCCAGCATTTCCAATATCCAACGCCAACTGCGCATCGGCTACAACCGCGCCGCCCGCCTGATTGACCAAATGGAAGCCGACGGTATTGTTTCCCCGGCGGAAAACAACGGCAACCGCACCATCTTGGCGCAAAGCAGCGACCATCTGGATTAATTTATCCTTGTTTAAAATTAAGGCCATCTGAAAACTTTCAGACGGCCTTTTTAAATCAGATAATGGATTCAGAGATTCCGAGCAAATAAGTAATCTATAAACGGCATTTCTTACAAAACCAAATGCTTTTGCATTAGCGGCATTTGCTTCGCTATTAAATAAACCCAGCCTCAATAAACAAAATTCGACCTGCAAGATATATCCCTCTATCCATTCGTCGCCATTTTCAGACGGCCTTTTGTCAAAGACCAGAAAAAACAGGTAAATCCGTTTTTCGATTAGAAACAATATTATTATGATTCATGCCTTCGGCAACACCCCACCCTTTACGAGGAAAAACAAATGAAAAAATATTTTGCAGAATTTTTCGGCACTTTCTGGCTGGTATTCGGCGGCTGCGGCAGCGCAGTTTTGGCAGCAGCCTACCCTGAACTTGGCATTGGCATTGGCTTTGCCGGTGTCGCTTTAGCATTCGGTTTGACCGTACTGACCATGGCTTACGCTGTCGGCCACATTTCCGGCGGCCACTTCAATCCTGCCGTTTCCGTCGGCCTCTTTATCGGCGGCCGTTTCAACGGTAAAGACCTGTTGCCTTACATCGTATCCCAAGTTATCGGTGCGATTTCCGCTGCGGGCGTTCTGTATCTGATTGCTTCCGGTAAAACCGGTTTTGATGCTGCTGTCTCCGGCTTTGCCAGCAACGGTTTCGGCGAGCACTCTCCTAACGGTTACGACATGATGGCCGCTTTGCTGATCGAATTCGTCCTGACCGCATTCTTCCTAATCATCATGGGTTCTACCGACAAACTGGCTCCGGCCGGCTTCGCTCCTATCGCCATCGGCCTGGGGCTGACCCTGATTCACTTGATCAGCATTCCTGTAACCAATACTTCTGTTAACCCTGCACGTTCTACCGGTGTTGCCTTGTTCCAAGGCGGCTGGGCTGTTGAACAACTGTGGTTGTTCTGGTTGGCTCCTATTGCCAGCGCAGCAGTTGGCGCGGCTATTTACCGCTTCGTTTTGGCTAACGACGACAAATAATCTTGACGGAATGACATTCCCGGTGCGGCCGACACTCTAAACTGACTGCACCCAAGTTGCCGAGATACAAACGCACCGCCTGACCCAGACGGTGCGTTTGTTTTTGCCATGTTACAATACTTTCTTTTCTCACATTCTCAAACCATCATGCAAACCTTACCTTTTCAAACCGATATCGCCGCCAGAATGCTGGTCAATACCGAAAACGAAACCATCCATCCCGATGCCGTATTCGTACAAACGCAAAACGGCTATTGGATTGCTTGGCACAACCAACAGGCTGCCCTGCTTGCCCCTGACACACCGCCCGATATTCCCTGCTTTTGGGTAGAAGGCGCAGAAAGCTTGGAAGAGCTGGTAAGCATGGTAGAAAACGGCGAATTTGACGAAGTTGAAGAATTTGACGGCGACGATGACGCTTGGCAAGAAGCACTCGGATGCGGCCATCATCACGAAGGACACTGCGGATGCAGTCATTGAGATGCACAAAACGCCTGATTCCGGCACTTTCCCTTTGTCTGACGCTTAACGGCTGCGTTGTAGGTGCGGCTGTCGATTTGGCTGCTACAACCATCCTGACTGCCGGAAAATTGGTTGTCAAAGGAACGGGGGCAGTGATTGATGCCGCCATTCCCGACGGTAAAAAAGACAAGGATAAAGAAAAAGAGAAGGAAAAGAGCAAAGAAAAGCCAAAATCGGAAGAAATCATCTATAAGGAAGAGTCCTCCAACGAAGTAACGCAATAATCCTTCAGACGGCCTCGTAAGGTAACCAATCCTACTGAGGCCGTCTGAACATTCATCCTTACATATAGCCCTGTTCGCGCAAAGAGCAGGTTTCTTTTGCCGTCACGATAAAATGGTCCAACAGCGTAATATCGACCAAACTTAAAGCCTGTTTCAAACGCTCTGTAAACTGTACATCAGATTCAGACGGCCTTGCCGAACCGCCCGGATGGTTGTGTGCCAAAATCAAACTGTCGGCATATTCATCCAATGCCAATTTGACGATTTCACGGATATAAACCGTATTTTCCGCCACCGTACCGCGCGACAATTCCCGTACCGCAATCAATTGATTTTGACGGTTAAGCAGCAAAGCAACGCTGACCTCGATTTTTTCATGCCCAAGATGCAGGCGCAGATAATCCGCAACCGATTTTGGGCTTGACAAAACAATCTGCTCCTGCAAATCCTCACCCAAAATCCGCCGCCCGATTTCTTTGACCACTGCAAACTGAGTATAACTCGCCAAGCCCATGCCCTTATAAGCAGAAAGTGTTTTGGCATCCGCACTCATCAGCTTCCCCAAACTGCCAAACTCACTCAACAAATAACGCGCCAAATCAACCGCGCTCATACCGCGCGTTCCAACACGCAATAAAATTGCCAGCAACTCCGCATCACTCAACGCCGCCGCACCATGCGCCAAGAGCTTCTCGCGCGGCCGCTCCCCCTCGGGCCATTCTTTGATACTCATATTTTCCCTTTTATTTTGGGGCTGACGTAGATTAGCCCTAAATTCCACACCAATACCGCAGGGTTTTAAGCTGTTGAGACGGTGTGCCGAAGTTAAATCGAAATTCGCATTCTTTCAAGAATAGCGGGAAAGATTTGCGATCGATTCCGTTGTATTTTCGCAAGACACGTTTTGCCTGATTCCAAAAATTCTCAATGCCGTTAATGTGGTTCTGACGGTCGGCAAATTCCTTGGAATGGTTGATGCGGTAATGGATGAAACCGCTCACATCCAACTTGTCGTAGCTGCTCAGGCTATCCGTGTAAACAATGCTGTCCGGCATGATTTTCTTTTTGATGACAGGGAGTAACGTTTCAGACTTGGCATTATCCACCACAACGGTATAGACCCGTCCGTTGCGTTTCAGAATACCAAAGACAACCACTTTTCCTGCCGCGCCGCGACCACGTCTGCCTTTACGCCGTCCGCCGAAATAGCTTTCGTCCAACTCGACAGGGCCCTCAAAAACCTCATCGGCAACCAAGGCCAGATAATGGCTGATAACCATACGAATTTTGCGGTAGAACAGAATAGCGGAGTTGGGCTGAATGCCCAAAATATCGGCAGCGGAACGGGCGGTAACTTGAAGTACAAAAAATTCAAGTAGTTTCTTTTGAACTCTCTTTCTTAATTTACAATTGGTTATCTGCATTTTCGTAGCCTAGCATAACTGCTAATCTACGTCAGTCCCTTTATTTTTTATATAGCGGATTTAGTTTCAATTTTGAGCAAACTGCCCCGCCCGATATAAAACGTAATCCATTATGGTTTTAGCAAATAAATGCAATTTGCGTATTTTATTCTATTTTGAATAATTATTTAAGACATATAAATAACAATTAAGCCACTTTGTGCAGAAAAACAACGTTACCCATTTTTACTATCGTGTTTCCCTGCCTGCCTTTCCTTTCATATTTGTTTCAAATCAGCCGATACAAGCAATTTCATATTGCCCCTATGAGGCTTAGGCTAATATAATATCGAGTTTGCCGAGAGCAAAAGCTTAGGCTTAAACTGCTTTCTATCCACGCTGCCCGTGCGCTTTACAAGAGTTTCAGACGGCCTCCGTCCGACTCCCGCCAGCAATCAAACAGCTTTTTATCACCCATTCGAAAATCCGTTTTGCCGGTACTCGTCTTTCTTTTTGGAGTATTGCCATTATGACCGCAACCACTGCGTCTTCAGCCAAACCTTATCTGCAAATCCAAGGCTTGGTAAAAAAGTTTGGTGACAATTACGCTGTCGATAACATCGACTTGGACATTTACCAACATGAAATCTTTGCCCTTTTGGGCAGCTCAGGCAGTGGCAAATCCACGCTGCTGCGCATGTTGGCAGGCATGGAAAGCCCAAATCAGGGCAAAATCATTCTCGACGGCCAAGACATTACCAAGCTTGCTCCGTACGAGCGCCCAATCAACATGATGTTCCAAAGCTATGCTCTGTTCCCACACATGAGCGTTGAGCAAAACATCGCTTTCGGTCTGAAACAAGACAAAATGCCTAAAGGCGAAATCGACGCCCGAGTGGAAGAAATGTTGCGCCTAGTGCAAATGACCAAATACGCCAAACGCAAGCCGCACCAACTCTCCGGCGGTCAGCAACAACGTATCGCTTTGGCACGCAGCCTGGCGAAACGTCCTAAAATCCTGCTGCTTGACGAACCTTTGGGCGCACTCGATAAAAAACTGCGCCAACAAACCCAACTGGAATTGGTCAACACGCTGGAACAAGTCGGCGTAACCTGCATCATGGTTACCCACGACCAAGAAGAAGCGATGACCATGGCTACCCGTATCGCCATTATGTCTGACGGCCAATTGCGACAAGTCGGTACGCCTAGCGACGTGTACGATTATCCTAATAGTCGCTTTACTGCCGAATTTATCGGCGAAACCAATATTTTTGACGGCGTCGTTGTTGATGACCGCGCCGATTTCTCCATCGTCAAATGTGACGGCTTGGAAAACCACGTCCGCATCGACCACGGCTTGGGCGTTCCGAACGACCATGAAATTTGGATCAGCATCCGCCCTGAAGACATTGATTTGCACAAAGAAAAACCAGAACACTTAGGCGCGCACAACTGGGCTCAAGGCACAGTCAAAGAGATTGCCTACCTGGGCAGCTTTGCGATTTACCACATCAAACTCGCCAACGGCCGTGTCGTCAAGAGCCAAGTTCCCGCACCTTATTGGTATGTGCGTAACATTACGCCGCCGACTTGGGATGAAACCGTCTATATCAGCTGGCCTGAAAACCAACCGACACCTCTGTTCAGTTAATTTGAGGGAAATGCGATGAACCTTAAAAAACTGAAAAATAAACTGTTCCGCCGCCCTGGACAGCGTGCAGTGATTGCCGTGCCGTATATCTGGCTCTTGGTGCTGTTTCTGATTCCGTTCGCCATCGTCTTGAAAATCAGCTTTGCCGAACAAGAAATCGCCATTCCGCCATTTACGCCGTTGACAACGATTGATGAAGATTTAGGCCGTCTGAACATTGCCATCAGCTATCAGAACTACGCCGACATCTTCCAAAATTTTTGGAATACGCTCAATCCGTTTGGCGACAGTGAAAACAGCAATATCTATCTGATGACCTACTGGTCTTCGATTAAGACTGCGCTGACAACGACTATCATCTGCCTGCTGATTGGTTATCCGACCGCTTATGCCATTTCATGCGCCAATCCGGCTGCGCGCAACGGCCTGCTGTTGGCAATCATGCTGCCTTTCTGGACCTCTTTCCTGTTGCGTGTTTACGCATGGATGGGTTTATTGGGACACAACGGCATCATCAATAATTTCTTAATCAAATACGGAATCATCAGCGAGCCTTTAAACCTGTTCTACAATGCTTTCTCGCTGAATTTGGTGATGGTTTACGCCTATCTGCCGTTTATGATTTTGCCGCTGTACACACAACTGGTAAAACTGGACAACCGTCTGCTCGAAGCTGCTTCCGACTTGGGCGCAGGTCCGATCAAATCCTTCTTTACCATTACCCTGCCTTTATCCAAAACAGGCATCATTGCAGGCTCTATGCTGGTCTTCGTGCCGGCCGTCGGCGAATTTGTGATTCCTGAATTGGTGGGCGGTTCTGAAAACCTGATGATCGGTAAAGTATTGTGGCAGGCATTCTTCGACCAAAACAACTGGCCGCTGGCTTCTGCCGTCGCCGTCGTTATGGTTGCCCTGCTGGTTGTACCGATTGCCCTGTTCCAGCACTATGAAAACCGCGAATTGGAAGAAGGAGGCAAATAATGCAGAAAACCAAATTATCCTGGTTCTTGAAACTGATGCTCCTGCTCTCGCTGGCATTCCTCTATATTCCGCTGGTGGTTTTGGTCATCTATTCTTTCAATGAATCCAAACTGGTTACCGTTTGGGGCGGTTTCTCAACCAAATGGTACGGCGCATTGATGGAAAACGACACCATCTTGGAAGCGGCCTGGCTGTCATTGCGTATCGCCATCGTTTCCTCACTTGCCGCCGTAGCACTCGGCACATTGGCAGGTTACGCCATGGCACGTATCAAGCGCTTCCGCGGCAGCACCCTGTTTGCCGGTATGATTTCCGCACCTATGGTGATGCCTGATGTGATTACCGGTTTGTCCATGCTGCTGTTGATTATTCAGGTGCAAATGTTCCTGCAAGGCAGTGAATTGCTGCAATCGCTCTACTTCGATCGCGGCTTCTTCACCATCTTCCTCGGCCACACCACGCTTTGCATGGCGTACATTACCGTCGTTATCCGCTCGCGTTTGGTGGAATTGGATCAATCCTTGGAAGAAGCGGCTATGGACTTGGGTGCCCGTCCGCTGAAGATTTTCTTCGTGATTACCCTGCCGCTGATTGCCCCTGCGATTGCTTCCGGCTTCCTCTTGGGCATCACCCTGTCTTTGGACGACTTGGTGATTACCTCCTTCCTGTCAGGCCCGGGTTCATCGACATTGCCGCAAGTGATTTTCTCCAAAATCAAACTCGGCCTTGACCCTCAGATGAACGTTTTAGCAACTATCCTGATCGGTATCATCGGTACGCTGGTGATTGTCGTCAACTACTGGATGATGCGTCAAGCAACCAAACGGGAACGCGAGGCTGCCGAAGCCTACCGCCAAGAAAAATTGGCAGCCGAGAAAGCCGCCTAATATGCAGACTGGCTGTTCGATAAAGTGTCGGAACAGCCTGTTTTATTAACTGCATCTTATCCTTTCAGACGGCCTGAACCCAAACCCACATTCCAGGCCGTCTGAAAACCAATTTCAATGAAGTGAAAACCAACCTAAAGCTCAAATCATGATCAATCCCAGCTTCAAAGAATATCTTCCTTCCTACTATGTCAGCACGGCCAATCCCCATCCGTCTTATCCGACGCTTGAAGGCCGTCTGAAAACTGAAACCTGCGTTATCGGCGGCGGCCTGTCCGGCTTATGCACCGCCCTACCTCTTGCCGAAAACGGCCATGAAGTCATCGTACTTGAAGCCGCCCGTATCGGTTTCGGCGCATCAGGCCGAAGCGGCGGACAAGTCATCAGCGACTTTGCCTGTGGCATGGAAGAAATCGAAAAACAAGTCGGTTTAGAACAGGCCCAATGGTTCTGGCAGCAATCTCTGCAAGCCGTTGAACTGGTTGACTCGCGTATTCAAAAACACAACATCCAATGCGATTGGCAACGCGGCTACGCTACCGTCGCCGTCCGTCCTCAGCATTGGGAAGAATTGCAACAATGGCATGAGCACGCCCAAAAACATTATGGCGCAAGCCATTACCAGCTTTGGGATAAAGCCACTCTGAAGCAGCAACTTGCCAGCGATATGTATCAAGGCGCGCAATTTGATCCTTTATCCGGCCACTTGCACCCGCTCAATTACACCCTGGGCATTGCCAAAGCGGCAGCCGATGCAGGCGCACAACTTTTTGAGCAATCCCCGATGACGCGTATCGAGCCATGCGATAACGGCTGGCTGGTTCATACGCCCAATGGCAGCGTTGAATGCAAAAACCTCGTTTATGCCGTCAACACTTATGCAGGCTTACACCCGAAATTCAAAGTATTGGAACAAAAAGCCATTGCAGTCAGCACCTTTATCATCGCCACCGAGCCTCTGGGCGAACGCGCCAAAGACCTGATCCGCAACAATATGGCCATCTGCGACAACCGCCACGTCCTCGACTACTATCGCCTCAGCGCCGACGGCCGCCTGCTCTTCGGCGGCAAAGACAACGAGTTTATCGATGACCCTGACCGCATGACCGAACTCGTCCGCCAAGACATGCTGAAAGTTTTCCCGCAACTTGCCAATGTCAGAATCGAGCATTCTTGGGGCGGCGAATGCGACATTACGCGCAACCTCGCCCCACATTTCGGCCGCCTTGCCCCTACCATTTTCTACGCCCAAGGCTATTCCGGACACGGCATGGCGATTACCGGCATTGCCGGTTTGGCGATTGCCGAAGCCATCATGGGCGATGACGGCCGTCTGAAACCTTTTGAGCAACTGCGCCACAGCAATATCATTACCCAGCCTTTCCTGCGCAAACTCGGCTCTTTCCTCGGCTCAAAATACTATCAATGGAAAGACAGCCACTAAACCCAAGCAACAAACATATTTCAGACGGCAGCAGATTCAAGTAAAATTCAGGCCATCTGAAAGCTTAGATACGACAAAATTCAATCATTTATCAGCAAGGAAACCATCATGAGCAACCATCATAAACTCATCATCCTCGGCTCTGGCCCTGCCGGCTATACTGCCGCCGTCTATGCCGCCCGTGCCAACCTCAACCCTGTGATCATTACCGGCGTTGAGCAAGGCGGACAACTGATGACCACCACCGAAGTGGACAACTGGCCTGCCGACGCAGAAGGCGTACAAGGTCCGGAACTGATGGCCCGTTTCCAAGCTCATGCCGAACGCTTCGGTACTGAAATGATTTTCGACCAAATCCATACCGTTGATTTGCAAAACCGTCCGTTTACCCTCAAAGGCGATATGGGCGAATACACCTGCGATGCGCTCATCGTTGCCACCGGCGCATCCGCCAAATATTTAGGTTTGCCAAGCGAAGAAACCTTTGCAGGCAAAGGCGTTTCCGCCTGCGCAACTTGCGATGGTTTCTTTTATAAAAAACAAGATGTTGCCGTAGTCGGCGGTGGCAATACCGCTGTGGAAGAAGTCCTCTACCTTGCCAATATCGCCAACACCGTTACCCTGATTCACCGCCGTGACAGCTTCCGTGCTGAAAAAATCATGGTGGACAAACTGATGCAACGCGTCGAAGAAGGAAAAATCATCCTCAAGCTCAACAGCTCGGTTGATGAAATCTTGGGCGACGAAAGTGGCGTTACCGGTGCACGCCTGAAACACAATGACGGCAGCACTGAAGAAATCGCTGTAAAAGGCGTTTTCATCGCCATCGGCCACAAACCCAACACCGATATCTTCAAAGGCCAACTCGATATGGATGAAACCGGCTACCTGAAAACCAAAGGCGGTACCGGCGACAATGTCGGCGCAACCAATATCGAAGGCGTATGGGCGGCAGGCGATGTCAAAGACCATACCTACCGTCAAGCCATCACCAGCGCAGCTTCCGGCTGCCAAGCCGCGCTGGATGCCGAGCGTTGGCTCTACCGCCACGGCGTATGAGCCTCTAAGCTACGCCCTATTCTTTAAAACATAATAGAAGGCCGTCTGAAATTTCAGACGGCCTATAATCTATCTGCCACACTCAAATATTCATTTTAAAAGCAAATTTATATCAAATAAGTACTTTTGCTTTATAATAACGACAAATACCCAACAAACAGGGAACAAACATGAAAAAAACACTAACGACACTTATCCTTTGCGCACTGACTCCTGCCGCCCTGGCTGCCGATACTTACGGCTACCTGGCGATGTGGCAAAACCCTGCCGACAGCAATGAAGTGCTGCAAATCAAAACCACCAAAGAAAATGCCACCCAACTGGATGCAACAGCCGAACTCGAAACATTCTGCAAAGGCCAAGATGCCTTAGCCGGTATCGGCGCAGGTCAAGCAACAGGCTGTAAAACAGTTGTCCCTCTGCACAACACCTGTATCGCTGTTGCCTACCCTAAAGCCATGGGCAAATTGACTGCTCAAAACGTGGTAGCCATTACCTCCCCTCGTTTCAAAACCGTACATCAAATTGCCTTGAACCAGTGCATCAAAAAATACGGCTCACAAGGACAATGTGCTTTAGAAACAGTCTATTGCACTTCCGAAATCTACTATCAAGGTACGGTCAAAACCCTTTGGGAAAAAATCAAATCCATTTAAGGCCGTCTGAAAATAAAACCGGCTTGCCCGATATTCTCCATATCACGGCAAGCCGGTTTTTTATTCTGGCTTTTATTTGCTGTTTTTTTCCAACAATTTGGCCACAACGCCTTCAGCCTGTTTCACCAAATCAGGGTTGGTTCGGAAGTGGTTTTCATCGTTCAAAGAGTAGCTGACAGTCGAAACCGCGTACTTCGTGCTTCTCAACACAAATACGCCTTTACGCAAGATTTCATTATTGCCTTTGGTTTTGTAACGCAGATTATACGGGCAAGAAGAATCATACAGTTTGCCGCGGTTATCCGCTGTCACAATAGTGCTGCCAATGCCGCGTTTTGCCAAAGCTTTAGACAAAGCACGATCCAAATCATGCGGTCTTACTTTTGCATTTTGAATGATGCAGACATGTTTGATGCCGGTCAGCTCTTCAGGTTTCAATACTCGTTGTTCCGTAGTGGAACACGCGCCCAACAACAATACGGCAGAAGCCGCGGCTAAAATCATAGTTTTCATCTGTTTTCCTTTTTAAAATTTTCAAACAATAAATATTCAGACGGCCTTTATAAAAAGGCCGTCTGAAAAAATCAACGTACGTTTTTCATTAAACGCTGTTTCTCACGCTTCCAATCCGCTTCTTTCAGGCTTTGGCGTTTGTCATGCTGTTTCTTACCCTTAGCCAAACCGATTTCCACTTTGATTCTACCGCGGGTGTAATGCAGGTTTAAGGGCACAATCGTATAACCGGCACGTTCTGTTTTGCCGATTAACTTGTTGATTTCCGATTGTTTCAACAACAACTTACGCGGACGGACAGGATCGGGTTTGACGTGTGTCGAGGCAGTGGGCAATGCGGTAATGTGGCAACCCACCAAATAGAATGCGTCTTTTTTCCAGTAGATATAGCTTTCTTTTAATTGAACGCGTGCAGCGCGGATGGCTTTGACTTCCCATCCCTCCAATACTATACCGGCTTCGATTTGGTCTTCGATAAAGAAATCGTGAAAGGCTTTTTTATTATTGGCAATACTCATTGTGCTGATTCTTTACAAACTTTTCAGACGGCCTATTTTATCAGGCATGCTTAAAAAATAAAACGGCAAACGGTTTTGAAACGTTTATTCGCTTAAAACATGGCGGCGGTAAAAGCGGTCGATATCAGCAATCGCTTTTTCATCTTCAGGGCGCAAATCCAGTTTCAAATCGGCAAGGCGGATCAAGATTTGGTCTTCACGCTCGGCAACGGCGCAGCTGACCTCGCCTTCGCTGCGAAAATGACGGATAAGCTCGTCCAACTGGTTTAAAGCATTTTGATAAGATGAATTTTGATTCATAATTTTTGACCCGAACGCCCATAAAAAATGGCGGGAAACCCCGCCATGATTTTACAGCTTACGCCGTGCATTTGATTAAGCAGCTTGAATATTAGCAGCTTGTTTGCCTTTAGGGCCGGTGGTTACGTCGAAAGATACGCGTTGACCTTCTTTCAGGGTTTTGAAACCATCCATGTTGATCGCTGAGAAGTGAGCGAACAAATCTTCGCCACCTTCATCAGGAGTGATGAAACCAAAACCTTTAGCGTCGTTAAACCATTTTACGATACCGGTTGCCATTAGAAACTTCCTATACTTAAAAATTAACAAAATCAGCAAAACAAGGCATACAGCAAACTAAAACGTTCAGCGTTTCTCCCCCGTATTGCATACGTGGTCGAGTGCCAACTTCTGCTTAACTGTCTTTTTACATTTGTTAAGACAAAACGTCAAGCTATGTTTTCAAAAAAGTGGGAAAATAGAAAAAAATTGCCGAAATACAACAGAAAACGGTTTACACTCTAAAACAGGCCGTCTGAAAACTGAAACCTAAGATTATGAACCATCCGAATACCGACCACCAATCCGATACCCTGCTCAGCGATATCAACACACAGCCGCCGAAACGTTACGGCGTATTTTTATTGAACGACGATTACACCACCATGGAATTTGTCGTCGAAATCCTGACCGAAGTCTTTATGCTTGCACAGGAACAGGCAGTGGCCGTCATGCTTCTGGTACACCACGAAGGTAAAGGCCTGTGCGGCACCTACACGCGCGATATTGCCCAGACCAAGCAACATCAGGTTATGGAACGTGCCAAAGCTGAAGGGCATCCGCTCAAATGTATAGTCGAAGAGGTTTAAATCATGCTTTCACCCGAATTGGAACACATCCTGCAACTGCTCTATCGTGAAGCACGCAACGCTCGTTATGAGTTTATCAGCTTGGAACACCTGCTTTTGGTGCTGATAGAAGGAGATGCGGCTGTGCCGAACGTCTTGAAACTGTGTGGTGCGGATTTAAAAGTCCTGTCCGAGCAGCTTGCGGCCAGCGTTGCTGAAAACACGCCGCAAATTCCCGATCATCTTCTAGATACGGTCGAAACCCAGCCGACATTGGGCTTCCAACGCGTCATCCAACGGGCAATGGTGCATACCCAGTCTGCCGGCAAAGCCGCAGTAGAGCCTTTAGATATTTTGGTTGCCATGATGAGCGAATCTGAAAGCCATGCCGTTTATTTCCTCAAATTGCAATCCATTACGCGCTTTGAAGTCTTGCGTTGCATTGCCCATGGCTCGCCCGATGACGAGGATGGCAATGATTCAGACGGCCTGGGACGCGAGGGCGAGGAAGCGGAACAGAAAACCGGCTCCCTTTCCGACTACACCGTCAACCTCAACGCCGAAGTCAAAGCCGGCCGTATCGACCCTTTGATTGGTCGCAAACACGAAATGGAACGACTGGTGCAAATCCTGTGCCGCCGCCGTAAAAACAATCCGCTTTTGGTCGGCGAGGCAGGCGTGGGCAAAACCGCGCTGGCAGAAGGCTTGGCGCATCAAATCGTCAACGGCGACATTCCCGACGCGCTGAAAGAAGCCGAAGTGTACGCGCTGGATATGGGTTCGCTTTTGGCGGGCACGAAATACCGCGGCGACTTTGAAGCGCGGGTCAAGTCCGTCTTAAAGCAGCTCGAAAAAATCCCGCACGCCATTTTGTTTATCGACGAAATCCACACTATCATCGGCGCGGGTAGCACCAGCGGCGGCACGATGGACGCGTCCAACCTGCTCAAACCTGCATTGGCGAAAGGCTCATTGCGCTGCATCGGCGCGACCACCTACGACGAATACCGCACCATTTTCGACAAAGACCACGCCTTAAGCCGCCGCTTCCAAAAAATCGACGTGGTCGAACCCACCGTTTCCGAAACCGTACAAATCCTGCGCGGCTTGAAACCGATGTTTGAAGATTTCCACCAAGTCCGCTATACGCAAGGCGCACTTGAAGCCGCCGCTGAACTCTCCGCCCGCTACATCAACGAGCGTTTCCTGCCCGACAAAGCCATCGACGTGATGGACGAAGCAGGAACGGCGCAACGGATTTTACCCAAATCCAAACAGAAAAAAGTCATCGGCAAAGCGCAAATCGAAACCGTCATCGCCAAAGTTGCGCGGATTCCAGAAAAAACCGTGTCGCACGACGACAAACAAGTGTTGCAATTCCTCTGCCGCGATTTGAAAAACATGGTTTACGGTCAGGAAAACGCCATCGACGCGCTGGTTGCCGCCGTCAAAATGTCGCGCTCCGGCCTTGCCCTGCCCGACAAACCGATAGGCAGTTTCCTCTTCTCCGGCCCTACCGGCGTCGGCAAAACCGAAGTCGCCAAACAGCTTGCCTACTCGATGGGCGTACCGCTGCAACGCTTTGATATGTCCGAATACATGGAACGCCATGCCGTATCGCGCCTCATCGGCGCTCCTCCGGGCTACGTCGGCTTTGAACAAGGCGGCCTTTTAACCGAAGCCGTCAACAAGCAGCCGCATTGCGTGTTGCTCTTGGACGAAATCGAAAAAGCCCACCCCGACATTTTCAACGTCCTCCTGCAAGTCATGGACGCAGGCAAACTGACCGACAACAACGGTAAGAGTGCCGACTTCCGCAACATCATCCTGATTATGACCACCAACGCAGGCGCGGAGAGCCTCAGCCGACCCAGCCTCGGCTTTACCGCCAAACGCGAACGCGGCGACGAAATGCAGGCAATCAACAAACTCTTCACACCCGAGTTCCGCAACCGCTTGGACGCGATTATCCCGTTTGCACCCTTGTCCGAGCCCATCATCGTTAAAGTCGTGGACAAATTCCTGCTCCAGCTCGAACATCAGCTCCTCGACAAAAAAGTCGAAGCCGAATTCACACCGGCATTGCGCAAATATCTGGCGGAAAAGGGTTTCGATCCACAAATGGGTGCGCGCCCGATGAACCGCCTGATTCAGGAAAAAATCCGCAAACCACTCGCCGACGAACTCCTGTTCGGCAAACTCGCCGACGGCGGCTTCGTACGGATAGACTGGGATGCGGCAAAAGAAGAAGCCGTGTTGAAGTTTAAGAAAAGCAAGGTCAAACCTGAAGCAGAAACTGTTTAACCGGTTAAAAAATAAAAGGCCGTCTGAAATTTCAGACGGCCTTTTTATCTCAATCAAAAATCTGATTTACAAAACGGATTTAACAGTGGCAACCACATTGTCTACGGTAAAGCCGAATTCTTTAAACAGTAAGTCAGCAGGTGCAGACTCGCCGAAGCGGTTGATACTGACCACCGCGCCGTTCAAACCGACGTATTTATACCAACCGTCGGCATGTCCTGCTTCTACGGCTACGCGTGGCAAGCCTTCCGGCAGAACCGCGGCTTTATAGGCGGCATCTTGGCGGTCGAATACATTGGTAGAAGGCATGGAAACAACGCGCACGGCAATACCTTGTTCTGCCAATACCTTTTGCGCTTCCAGAGCCAATTCAACTTCAGAACCGGTAGCAATTACAACAGCTTGCGCATTGCCTTGAGCTTCGCTGATTACATAAGCACCGCGTTTAATGTCGTTCAACTGTTGCTCATCACGCGCTTGGAATTTCAGGTTTTGACGGCTGAAAATCAGGCTGGACGGATGATCGGCCGCTTTAACGGCTTCAGACCACGCTACCAAAGATTCAACGGTATCGCATGGACGCCATACATCCATATTTGGAATCAGGCGCAGAGTGGCAGTTTGCTCGATAGGTTGGTGGGTCGGGCCGTCTTCGCCCAAACCGATAGAGTCGTGGGTGAACACAAATACAGGGTTGATTTTCATCAGTGAAGCCATACGCAGGGCGTTGCGTTCGTACTCGCTGAACATCAGGAAAGTCGCGCCGAATGGTTTCACACCGCCATGCAGGGTAAGGCCGTTCATAATTGCGCCCATGCCGAACTCGCGCACGCCGTAGTGAATATAGTTGCCGCCGTGTTCGCGGGTAACGGAAACGCTGTTTGACCAGTCAGTCAGGTTGGACGGGGTTAAGTCGGCAGAACCGCCCACCAATTCAGGCAGCTCTTTTGCTAAGATTTCGATGCTGTTTTGGCTGGCTTTACGGGTGGCGATGGTTTCTGCTTTGGCGCACACTTCTTTCAATGCGGCTTGAACGTAAGCGTCGAAGTTTTCAGGCAGTTTTTTATCCATGCGGCGCACAAATTCTGCGGCTTCGGCAGGATATTTGGCTTGATATTGAGCGAAGAGTTCGTTCCATTCAGCCTCAAGTTTCGCGCCTTTTTCTTTTGCATCCCATGCTGCATAGATTTCTTGAGGGATTTCAAACGCAGGATAAGCCCAACCCAAATGTTTGCGCGTGGCTTCGATCTCGTCCGCACCCAAAGGCGCACCGTGGGTTTTATGGCTGCCTTCTTTGTTGGCACTGCCTTTACCGATTAAGGTTTTACAGCAAATCAGGGAAGGTTTGCCGGTTTCGGCTCTGGCCGCTTCAATGGCCGTCTGAATGGCATCAGTGTCATGACCGTTTACATTTGGAATCACATGCCAGCCGTAGCTTTCAAAACGTTGCGGAATGTTTTCGGTAAACCAACCATCCACTTTACCATCGATGGAAATATTGTTGTCATCATATAAAACAATCAGCTTGCCCAAGCCCAAAGTGCCGGCGAGCGAACAGGCTTCGTGCGACACGCCTTCCATCATGCAACCGTCGCCCATGAAGACGTAGGTGTGGTGGTCAACGATGTTCAAGCCGTCTTTATTGAATTCGGCAGCCAAGATTTTTTCGGCCAAAGCCATGCCCACAGCGTTGGCAATACCTTGTCCCAATGGGCCGGTAGTGGTTTCCACGCCGTCGGTGTAGCCGTATTCAGGATGACCGGGGGTTTTGCTGTGCAGTTGGCGGAAGTTTTTCAGATCATCAATAGAAACGTTGTAGCCGGTCAGGTGCAACAGGCTGTAAAGAATCATGGAAGCATGACCATTGGAGAGGACAAAACGGTCGCGGTTGTAGAATTTCGGGTTGGCCGGATTATGATTGAGGAACTTCGTCCACAATACTTCCGCCATTTCCGCCATACCCATAGGCGCACCCGGGTGGCCGGAGTTGGCTTTCTGTACGGCATCGACTGAGAGGAAACGGATTGCGTTTGCCAGTTGAGACATGGTTTGACCTTCCTTGGACAAGATTGGGAATTTGAAAAAAGTGTGTCGATTATCGCCTGAATCAGCCGTGCTTTCAAGAATAGCCTTTTATATTTGCATTGTCAGACGGCATGATTTCCAATAGGCTGTCTGAAATGGACAGGATAGATGATATTAACTGTTATTTCGTTTTGAAACAGTATGTTGTAAATTTTTTATCAGATAAATAGGAAATCACTATAAGCATAAACCAGCGCTTATTCCGTAAGTCTTTGAATACTGCTCTTTTCAGACGGCCTTGTATGAAGCAAGAGTACCGCAACTATTGTTAAGGGCAAGCCCCGCTTTTGCTTTGCATAGAGTCAAATGTTATGATTTTATATGCACGCCCAAGGCCGTCTGAAAATACTCGCATCAAACTACTACCATGACAAAAGGCTTGTGTGCACTTCGATTAAGGAACACTGATTATGTCACCCGAAAACCAAGCTGAAAACACCACACCCTCAACAGAAAAAACGGCAAAAGCCACTCCGCCCAAACCTTCCAAACCCAAATCCAGCGTAATTCAAATTCATCCCGAAGGCGAACGCATCCATCCAAAAAAAGCAGAAGGACGCTTTGCCAAACTTCGTATCGCCGCCGTATTGGCGACCCAGTTTGTATTTTACGTAATTCCATGGTTTAACTGGAGTAACCGTCAGGCAGTTTTATTTAATATCCCTGACCGTCATTTTTTCATTTTCGGCCTGTCACTGGGCATGGGCGACTTAATTTATCTTGCCCTGCTGTTAATGATCTGTGCTTTCGGCCTGTTTTGGTGGACAACCATTGCCGGTCGTTTGTGGTGCGGCTACTCTTGCCCGCAAACGGTTTACACCGAAATCATGCTTTGGATCGACAACTTAGTTGAAGGCGACCGCAACAAACGTTTAAAACTGGAAAAATCGCCTTGGAACTTTACTAAAATCCGCATTAAGGCCACCAAATACCTACTGATTTTCCTTGTCTGTGCGTGGACAGGTATCACTTTTGCAGGCTGGTTTGTCCCTATCCGCCAGTTTGTTCCCGATTTATTCACCGGAGCAGCAGGCGGCGGTGCAATGTTTGCCGCAGCGTTTTACGGATTCATGACCTTCTTCTTTGCCCACATCATGCGCGAAAAAGTGTGTCTGCATATGTGCCCGTATGCACGCTTCCAAAGTGCGATGTTTGATAAAGACACGCTGATTATTTCCTACGATACCGAACGCGGCGAACCTCGCGGTGCACGCAAAAAAACCGCCAACAAAGAAGACAGCGGCTTGGGCGACTGTATCAACTGCACCATGTGCGTACAAGTCTGCCCCGTCGGCATCGACATCCGCGACGGCCTGCAATACCAATGTATCGGTTGTGCAGCCTGTGTTGATGCTTGTGACGAAATCATGGACAAAATGGGTTATCCGCGCGGCCTGATCCGTTACACTACCGAAGGCGCAATGGAGCATGAATACCCTGAAAGCGACATCAAAAAACGCCTGAAACGCCCTCGTGTCGCAGGTTATGGTGCAGTATTGTTTGTAGTTATTATTGCTTTCTTAACCGGCATTTCTACCCGTAAAATGATCGAAGTGGATATTCTGAAAGACCGCGGCGTGATGGTGCGTGAAAACAGCCAAGGCTGGTTGGAAAATGCCTACAACCTACGCATTATTAATAAGAGTGAACATGAGCAGACCGTTACTGCCACAGTCAAAGGTTTTGATGATATCGCCTTGACCGGCTTGCCAGAAAACGGTATTAAAATTGCGCCACGCGAAACCGTGACCATTCCGGTTCAAGTGTCCACCATTCCTGAGTACGCCGAAAAAGGCAGCCAGCCGATTGAATTTACTTTCACATATCGTGAAACCGATGCCGCTGATGCCGAACCGACTGTCTTGAATGAAAAAGCAACCTTTATTGGAGAATAACAACGGTGTCCAAACCCAATCCCACTAAGCCTTGGTATAAACACACTTGGCCTTGGGTGCTGATGGCAGGTCCCATCTTTGTCGTTATCGCCAGCGTTTCCATGTTCTTCGTCGCAAAAGAACATACGACAGACTTGGTTTCCGACGATTACTATAAAGACGGCAAACACATCGAAATCCAGCTTCACCGCGATGAAGAAGCCGTTAAACGGCAGATTCAGGTGCAGGTTTTAATCAGTCCGGACATGAATGCAGCCAAAGTATTCGTCAGTGGACAATTCGATCCCAAACAGCCATTAAACCTGCTGCTGATGCACCCGACACGCAAAGCTGACGACCAAACCGTCAAGCTGCGCGCCGTAACGTCCGAACCACAAAACGGCCGCATGGAATACGAAGCCATCTTCAAACCCCTCCACCAAACCAACCATTGGTACTTGCGAGTTGAAGATACCTCAGGCGTGTGGCGTGTTGAAAACAAATGGATAGTCAGCCAAGGCAACGCAGTTAATCTGACGCCTATGGACAAATTGTTCGACAACGGCAAACAAGCCGCTTCAGAAGAACAATAAATCCCATGTTCAGGCCGTCTGAAACCTTTCAGACGGCCTGAAAATCTTTATATCCTCTATCATCTTTAAAATATGATTTTTTCCAATTGGCGCAGACTGACCGAAAACGAAGTCCGTATGGCAAAACAGGTTTTTGCCGACAGCATAGACTTCAACCGCATAAAAATATATCGCGGCATCCCCCTCCTGCCCAACCCCAATACCGCTATCGCCCCCAATGGAAATATATATTTCCCACGCAAACACTGCCCTGATGATTTCACTCAAGCCGGCATCACCTACAAAATCTGGCTGATTCATGAACTGACACACGTCTGGCAACACCAGCGCGGTCACAAAGTTTGGTTATCCGGTTTATTCATTATGCTCAAAGGCGGATATAGGAAACGCACAGCTTACGCCTATCCCATGCCTTTGCCTCACTTCAACCAACTCAATATCGAGCAGCAAGCCGACCTCGTTGCTCACTATTTTGCAGCCACTTACCTGCCCAAAAATATTTACACCCCTCAACAACCCATTTTTCAGACGGCCTTAGCAGACTTCCTTCACAACCCGCATAACAAAATCCTATGCCCACGTTACTTGTCGACAAAAAAACAACACTCTAAAAAGCCCAGCGAGCAAATAAGCTATAATGGACAATCCGACACATCGTCCAAAAGGTCCCAAACTATGCCTTGGAACATACCTATTTTACTTACCTGGATGCGCGTCCTATTAATCCCCGTGTTCACCATCCTATTCTACTTACCGAACACATGGATTCAACCACAAACCGTCAACTGGACAGCCGCCATCATCTTTGCACTCGCAGCTGTTACAGACTGGTTTGACGGCTTTTTGGCACGCCGCTGGAAACAAACCTCCGACTTTGGCGCATTCCTTGACCCCGTTGCCGACAAACTCATGGTTGCCGTTGCCCTACTCCTGCTCGTCAGCCTTGGCAGAACATACGCCATCTTCGCCATGATTATTATCGGCCGAGAAATTACCATTTCCGCCCTGCGCGAATGGATGGCACAAATGGGCAAACGCGGCAGCGTCGCCGTAGCTACTATCGGCAAATTCAAAACCACTGCCCAAATGATTGCCATCTTCCTTTTGCTTATCGGTACGGACAAATATAACGACCCTTTCTATCTCATTGGTAACATATTGATGTTTATAGCATCCGTATTAACCATCTGGTCTATGTGCTACTACCTGAAAATGGCGTGGAAAGAATTCAAATAAAATTTTTAAAAAAATAAAAACAAAACACTTGACGCACACGATTAAATCCATAATAATTGCGTCTTCTTCGATATACGAAGCAACAAATATCAGAGCGGGAATAGCTCAGTTGGTAGAGCGCAACCTTGCCAAGGTTGAGGTCGCGAGTTCGAGACTCGTTTCCCGCTCCATCTTGATTACTTGTTGATTGTTCTTTTTCAATATGCGGGAATAGCTCAGTTGGTAGAGCGCAACCTTGCCAAGGTTGAGGTCGCGAGTTCGAGACTCGTTTCCCGCTCCAGTTTAATTTCAGATGCACTCAAATGCGGGAATAGCTCAGTTGGTAGAGCGCAACCTTGCCAAGGTTGAGGTCGCGAGTTCGAGACTCGTTTCCCGCTCCATTAAATCATGCATCCGAATACGCGGGAATAGCTCAGTTGGTAGAGCGCAACCTTGCCAAGGTTGAGGTCGCGAGTTCGAGACTCGTTTCCCGCTCCAGTTTCAATACTACAAACACTCCAAAGTAGTTTATTTGGCGAGATAGCAAAGTGGTTATGCAGCGGATTGCAAATCCGTCTACGCCGGTTCGATTCCGACTCTCGCCTCCATCCATTTCATGGCGGGGTGGCAGAGTGTTTATGCTATAAGGGGTGCAACCCTTATATAGGCCGGTTAAAATCCGCGCCCCCGCCTCCAATCTCTCGATTTATTGTCTACGCCCGGGTGGTGAAATAGGTAGACACAACGGACTTAAAATCCGTCGGCCCTAAACCGGCCGTGCCGGTTCGATTCCGGCTCCGGGCACCATTTACCGCTTTTAAGCGGTTATTTTTTTGTCTAGTACCCACGCCTAATAATAGAAAAGATAGCCCATTAACAGCTTTGTAGTTATAAATACCCACTATTCTATCTAGGACAAGAAATTCATTTAAACCAGTCTATCTCCTTTCCAAACTCAAATCATCATATCATATGATTTCTATAAAAATTATATGCTAGTTTAAAACCCTTAAAAGGTTATAAAATAACGCCGTTTTAAATACTTATTACATATCTAAAAAATGTCTCGTCTACTTACCTACAAAAAAATTCTATGTAATTCTTTTTCATTATGGCTTTGCACTGTTCTAATTCTTTTTATTGAACGGTGTTTAATGTCACAATATTATCTATCAGATGATATCCGTAGTCGTTATTCCGAGGATATTATCCAGCTTATGCTCAAAGGGTTATTATTTGATATCAAAGCTGCTTCTGTATTAACGGCATTACCATTTTTACTGGGATTATTCAGCTTATTAAATTCAAAAACTGTTGTAGCATATAGACGGATTCAAGCTCTATTGTCTACAGTATTGTTATCTATCGTTTCTGCTCTGACTATAGGGAATTGGTTTTATTATGGAGTCTACGAACGCCAATTCGATGTTTTTATTTTTGGTCTTGCAGAGGAAGATACTGTAGCCGTACTCAAAACTATTTGGTCCGATTTTCCAATTATTTGGGGATTAATTGCTTTAGCCATAGCAGTAACACTTTTTTGGAAATGTTTTTCCCAAATTAACAGATGCTCTTTTTCTGCTACTACTACAAGCAAAGCAACTTGGGTTGCTATCATAATGATACCTATCTTAATCTTAAGTATTGGTATACGTGGTTCATTTGGTAAATTCCCTTTACGACAAACCTCCATGCAAATTTCAACCTTACCGCAAATAAATAAATTAGTTCCCAATGCACTAATTTCTTTAAATTGGGCTTTTGCAGAACATCGAAACAGTAATAATTTTATCGAAGTTACCGATTCAGATGGTATTGAACTGATGAATCGTCTACAAAATCAAAAAGCTGATGCCAATTTAAATCGCTTATTTACACAAACTAATAAAAATTTGATTGTTGAACAACATAAGCCCAACGTTGTATTTGCTGTTATGGAAAGTATGAGCACTCACTTGCTTTCTCTAAATACGCCTGAACGAGATCTATTAGGTGAATTAGATAAACATTGGAAAGAAGATTGGGTTTATTCACGTTTTATCTCTGAGGGTGATGGCACTAGCGACTCACTACACCGTTTTTTTATTCGTAGCCCACGCCTTAACCTTAGCCAATCTGCTGCTAAAAATAAAACTTTTCCTGGAAACATGTTTAAACCATATCTTGATGCAGGATATCGTATTGTGTATATCACTGCCGGTAATGGGGGGTGGCGTGATTTTGATAGTTTTCTGCGTCATTTGGGTGTACATGAAATTATTGATGAAAATGCGATCAAAGCACGCTACCCTGAAGCCCAATCCAGCACATGGGGAGTACCTGATGAATTTATGTTCCGATATGCAGAAGACGAGTTGAAACAAGCAAAAAAAAATAATACCCCCGTATTCGTCATGATGCTATCAGTAACTAATCACCCCCCATATCAATTACCTAAACCTAACCCAACTAAAGATTTTCATCTCACTGAGCAAGAAAAACAGCGACTTTCCAGTCTAGCAACAGGAAAAGAATTGAATGAGATTTTTAACACATTCCGATATAGCAACGACCAACTTGGACGCTTCATTAGTCATACAAAATCTATTGCACCGGATACTATTATTGCTGCAACTGGAGACCATAATATGCGAGCAATCAGTTATCCTGCACCTAATGAAATTGCCCTTGGCCACAGTGTACCATTCTATCTTTATGTTCCACCTACTTACCGCTCCAATGCAGAATATCATCCTGAGCGGGCAGGCTCACATAAAGACATTTTGCCAACGTTATATAATCTTAGCCTATCAGAAATACCTTATTATCAAACCGGTTGTAATTTGACTGCACCTACTGTTGATTCCTCATGGTGTGGCTATGGTTATAATCCTGAAGTTTTAATCACCAAACATGGTTTTTATAATTTAAACAATCAGGAGTTCCATCGTTGGGATAATCAGGGGCTGCAAACAGCAGAAGCTGAAATCAGCCAACCACCTGCTGAAGATATACCTTTTATTGAACGAGGTAGTGTTTACACTCAATTTTTAGATTGGCAAATTAACCGTATTGCAACTACCCATCACTAAGAATACAACTAAATTTTTATACTATCTTAGTAAAATAAAACCGACTTACCCAAAAAGGTAAGTCGGTTTTATTCTCTGACAACATTACTGTACTATTTATTAAACCAAGTTCTCCAGCATCCATTTAACGTAACGGCTGATACCTTGTTTTACATCCAAGAATTCTTCTTTATACCCGGCTTCGCGCAGCTTGGTGATATCCGCTTGAGTAAAGCTCTGATATTTGCCTTTAAGTGCATCGGGGAATGGGATATAACGGATAAGTTCTTCTTCAACCAACTCTTTCAAACTCATTTCAGGCTTGCCTTCGGCTGCACGGCAAGCGTTGACGGTTGCGGCGGCAAGTTCGTTAAATTGTTGGCTACGGCCTGTACCGAGATTGAAGATGCCTGAAAGCTCAGAATGGTCGAAGAAGTAAAGGTTAACTTTGGCCACGTCTTCTACGCTGACAAAGTCGCGTGTTTGCTCGCCGTTGCCATAGCCGTCATTGGCACCAAACAGATTGACATAGCCATGCTCACGGTATTGGTGGAAATGATGGAAGGCGACTGACGCCATACGGCCTTTGTGTTGCTCCTGTTGTCCGTAAACATTGAAGTAGCGGAAGCCGACAACTTGGGCTGTCAGACCTTCCTTCATACGGCGGCGCAACACTTGGTCAAACAAGAATTTAGAGTAGCCATATACATTGAGCGGTTTTTCCAGTTCGCGCTCTTCGCGGAAGATTTCGCCCTTGCCATATACAGCAGCGCTGGAAGCATAAAGAAATGGAATACGTTCATCCTGACACCAATCCAAGAGATCGAGCGTGTACTGATAGTTGTTATCCATCATGTAAAGGCCGTCATGATTCATGGTATCGGAACATGCGCCTTGATGGAAAATGGCTTCGATATCGTCGTAAGGCAGAAGATGACCGCGCACTTGGCGGATAAATTCGTGTTTATCGAGATAATGGGCAATTTCACACTCGGCAAGGTTTTTAAATTTTTCGCCTTTGCTCAGATTGTCGACGGCAACAATGTCGGTAATACCGCGCTGGTTAAGTGCTTTGACGATGTTGCTGCCGATAAAGCCGGCCGCGCCTGTTACGATAATGGTCATAATGAATTTCCTTTATTTTGATTTTTCAGACGGCCTTGAAGAAATCATGCCGTCTGAAAATAAAAACTTGTCTGTCTGGATTATTTTCCAACTCCATTTTCAGACGGCATTTAGATTTTAAGGCCGTCTGAAACAGCAATTATTGCTCTTCCAACGCCTTGGTCAATTCGGTAAACAAGCAAACCGCTGTACCAAGTTTCGCTACGACAACCCCTGCCGCAGTATTGGCAAGGTGCATGGCTTCGGGCATGGTATAACCAGCAGCCAAACCCAAGCCCACTCCGGCAATAACGGTATCTCCCGCACCGGATACATCATAGACTTCTTGGGCCCGTGTAGGCTGATAAATCGACTCACCCTCATTGAACAGGGTCATACCCTCTTCGCTTCGGGTCAGCAAAATAGCGGTCAAGTCGAGATGACGGCGCAGATTTTGGGCTTTTTCGGTCAAATCGTTTTCGTTTTTCCAGCTTCCCACCACTTCTTTCAGCTCTGCACGGTTAGGCGTAATCAGCGTAGCGCCGGCATATTTTTCGTAATCATCACCTTTCGGGTCGATTAAAACGGGTTTACCAGCCTGTTTCGCCCAATCAATCATATCGGAAATATGCGACAGGCCACCCTTGCCGTAATCTGAAAAAATAATGGCATCGTATTCAGGCAACACTTCTCGATATTGATGCTTGATTTGTTCCAACACCTCACGATGAGGCGATTCTTCAAAATCAAGTCGGATAAGCTGCTGATTACGGGCAACAACGCGCAATTTGACAGTAGTCGCAATTTGCTTGTCGCGCATCAGATAGGAGGTAACGCCGTCCTGCGCCATCAGCGCGTCGAGCGCATTGGCGGCTTCGTCATCGCCGGTTACCGACAGCAGCCCAGCTTTGCCGCCCAACGAAGCGATATTGCGCGCAACGTTCGCCGCTCCGCCCGCCCGCTGGTCGATACGGGCGATTTTCGCCACCGGCACAGGGGCTTCAGGAGAAATACGGGACACATCGCCAAACCAATAGCGGTCGAGCATCACATCACCGACAACAAGGACTTTGGCTTGTGCAAAACGGGATTTGAGGGTTTCTTGTTGGAACTTGGTTACCATACTGGCTCCATTAAAATCTCTGTGTAAGGCTTGTTATCAGATTATTGATCTAACAGCCTAAAAATATCTTGAGGCTCATATACCTGCATATGGTTTTTCGAGTACGACGCCTGTTCATGAGATGACAACAACGCCGCTTTCAGCATGGCTTGTGCCAATTTTTCGACAGCAAGCGGACGTTGGCTTTTCAGCATGCCGATGCGGTTGAGTACGCGAAAAATCCGTTCGGCAATTTTCTCACCCAATCGATCGCTATTCGGACGAATCAATAAGGGCGGGCGGAAAATAATAAGGTGCGGAAAATTCAAAGCGATAATTGCTTGTTCCAATTCGCCTTTCATCCTTTGATAAAACAGGCGCGAAGCAGAATTTGCACCGGAAGCGGAAACCAAAACCAAAGCATTGACGCCGTTTTGTCTGGCTGCTTTGGCAAATTCAAGATTCGCTTCATAATCGATAGCCCATTGCGCTTCTTTACTGCCAGCCGCTTTCAAAGTCGTGCCTAAGCAGGCAAACAATACATCGCCCTGCACTTCTTCGTGCCAAATATTAGGCTGAGTAAAATCAATTTGATGACTATTCAGCTTCTGATGTGAAAAGTCGGGATGCCTGCGACCGAAACAGTCGATACGCTCCATTTCTGAATGAGCAGCCAGCAGAGGCAACAAAGATTTCCCTGTCGCTCCTGTGGCACCAATTATAATCGCCTTCATACTTCAGACGGCCTTAAGCGTTGGCTACTCGATTGACTTCACGCAATACCGCTACCGGATCGGCAGCTTTGGTTACCGGGCGACCCATTACCAAATAGGTTGAACCGGCAGCCAAGGCTTCAGCCGGTGTCATGATGCGGCGTTGGTCGTCATTATTGCCTGCAACGTCCAAGCGGATACCCGGCGTGACCAAGACAAAATCCTGTCCCAATTCGCGGCGCAATGGTGCGGCTTCTTGAGCGGAACATACCACGCCGTCCAAACCTGAACTTTGCGCTAGTTTCGCCAAGCGGATGACTTGTTCTTCAGGGGCGATGTTCAAACCAATTTCTGCCAAGTCGCTTTGTTCCATGCTGGTCAACACGGTTACGCCGATCAAGAGCGGCTGGGTTTGATATCCGGCAACGGCTTCTGCTGCGGCTTCCATCATACGGCGGCCACCTGAGGCGTGCATATCGACCATCCAAACGCCCATATCGGCGGCAACTTTACAGGCCTGAGCGACTGTGTGGGGAATATCGTGGTATTTCAAATCGAGGAAAAGTTTGAAACCTTGATTGATTAAGCTTTCTGCCAAACTACGGCCGGTTGCGGTAAACAGCTCTTTGCCGATTTTGATTTGACACAGTGTCGGGTCAAGATTGCGGACAAATCCGAGCGTATCTTTTTCGTTGGCAAAATCGAGGGCGACGATAACGGGAGTACGTTGTTGCTGAGTTTGGAAGTCGGAGATCAAGGGATTCATAAGATGCCTGCGGATAAACGGTTATAGCTTCGATTTTAACAGCTTTTGTACACAAAAGGCCGTCTGAAAATATTTTTTCAGACGGCCTCATGATTTTACTTCGGCAAAACTTATTTGCCCAAACCTTTCAATACTTCGGCTTTCACGGCTTCTACTGCTTGGGTGCCGTCAACTTTGATGTATTTAGGCGCGTGTTCGCCTTCCAGTTTGCTGTAAAAATCAACCAAAACTTCGGTTTGCTCGTGGTAAACGGCAAGGCGTTTTTTCACGGTTTCTTCTTTGTCGTCGTCGCGTTGAATCAAGTCTTCACCGGTTACGTCGTCTTTGCCTTCGACTTTAGGCGGATTGTAGGTAACGTGATAAGTACGGCCGGAAGCCAAATGCACGCGGCGGCCGCTCATGCGGTCGACAATCACGCTGTCAGGCACATCAATTTCAACCACGGCATCCAAATCCACACCGGCTTCAACCATGGCTTCGGCTTGTGCCAATGTACGTGGGAAACCGTCAAACAGGAAACCGTTTTTGCAGTCGTCTTGGGCAATGCGCTCTTTAACCATGCCGATAATGATGTCGTCGCGTACCAAACCGCCTTCATCAATGATTTTTTTTGCTTCCAAACCCAGCGGAGTGCCTGCTTTGATGGCAGCGCGGAGCATGTCGCCGGTAGAGATTTGAGGAATGCCGAATGCAGCAGTGATGAATTGAGCCTGTGTGCCTTTGCCGGCGCCTGGCGCGCCCAACAATAATACTTTCATGATGAGTCCTTTTGGTTGACGGATTTAATGTTCAGATAATTTTACACAGCTTGTGTTTATCGTTCAAAACTTCAGACGGCCTCTTTCGGGCCGAAATGCTTCCATGCATCGTCGCGCATTTCGATAAACCATAAGTCTTCAGGGAATCGCTCTATTGCGTCTTTCAAAGTGGAAAGCAAGTTTTGCGATAAGGCTTTCGCCAAATATTCTTCCTCATTGGCTTCCGCTGCTTTGTCAGGCTGCTGCGCCAAACC
The DNA here is from genome assembly GCF_051957095.1 of Neisseria sp. P0020.S003. Taxonomy (NCBI): domain Bacteria; kingdom Pseudomonadati; phylum Pseudomonadota; class Betaproteobacteria; order Neisseriales; family Neisseriaceae; genus Neisseria; species Neisseria sp. P0020.S003. The sequence continues at coordinate 46,357 of NZ_JBQCWU010000015.1, forward strand.
GATTGCACGGGTTTGATGGCCATGAGCCAAATAGTTGAGCGCAATGATTTTTTGTGCCCAAAGCTGCGGAATATCGGGATTGTCTTGCAGCAATACCGACAAAATCGATACAGCAACGGTCAAACGTCCGCCGTTCATACGCAAGTCCAACGACTGGTTGGGCGGTAAAGTGCTGAGCATTTCTGCCATGCGGAACCAAAACTCGCCGCTGGCCTGCTCCGGCGCCTCTATTTTCAACATGTCATAGTTGAATTCTTGCTCGTCTTCTCTTACCAGCTTCGCTACTTCGGCAAGCAATTTTTGTTCTTCACGGCTCAAATGGCGGAAATCATTCATGTCTTTTCCTTTCAGACGGCCTTAAGCTTTAAACGCAACACGTACTCTGTCCAAATCTTCCTGCGTATCCACACCGGCAGCAGGCGCTTCTTGGGTGATTTCAACAGCAATCGGATAACCGTGCCACAGGACGCGCAACTGTTCCAGCGATTCGATGGTTTCCAAAGGAGAAACATCCATTTCCGAATAGCGTTGCAGGAAGCCTGCACGATAGGCATAAATGCCGATGTGGCGTAAAACGGCTGTTTCGGAAGGCAATTCGCGTTTTTCGGCACGCATCACATCGCGCAGATAAGGAATCGGGGCGCGGCTGAAATAGATGGCGTTGCGGTTTTTATCGAGGACGACTTTGACGACGTTAGGATTCATAAACTCGTCAAAATCGTGCAATTCGTGGGCGGCAGTTGCCATTTGCACATTGTTTTCAACCAAAACTTCGGCTGTACGGTTGATGAGCTCAGGGTCGATTAAAGGCTCGTCGCCTTGTACGTTCACAACAATCAGATGCTGCGGCAGTTTCAGCGTATTGGCCGCTTCGGCAAGGCGCGTTGTACCGCTTTCGTGTTGATTGGAAGTCATGACCATTTCGACACCATGCGCCTGACAGGCCGTCTGAATATCGGGATGGTCGGTGGCAACGACAACACGCGCTGCCTTGCTTTTCGCCGCCTGCTCAGCAACGCGAACAACCATCGGTTTACCGTGAATATCGGCCAAAGCCTTTCCCGGCAAACGTGAAGAATCCAACCGCGCCGGAATCAATACGACAAATTCGGTCATGCTTTCAGTTCCTCTTCGCTCAACGCTCGTGCTTCGTTTTCCAACATATAAGGGATGCCGTCACGAATCGGATAAGCGAGCTTTGCCTGACGGCTCCACAATTCCTGTTTGTCTTGATGGTATTCGAGTTTGCCTTTAGTCACAGGACAAACGAGGATGTCTAAGAATTTTTTTTCCATGGGGTTTACTTTCGGTAGTTATATCAAGGTCGTCTGAAATGATTCGGACAGTTCGAAGTTATCGCTTGCTACTTGAATCAGATTTTGCACAAACTGGCTCAGGATTTTTGCCACCGCAAGCAATCCGCCTCCATTCTTTGATAAACTCAGGCTTATGCCAATCTGCAGCTTCCTGTATTTTTTTCGGCAATAATTCTTCCAGCCCGCCCATATTCTTATCAAGGAAAGACTCAACAGCCTTACTGGACGGATTGGCAATCATAGCATCGACTTCTTTTTGGGTAAGTGATGCTTTAGCACTTTTCAACAATCGGTTGCGGATGCTCTGTTTCAATTCAGGCGTAAACGCCTCCTTTACAACAATATCCCGATAACGAACAACTGCTTTTTCTACTTCTCCCTTTTTTTCTTTGGAGACTTCAGCCACCAAGGTATCGGAAAGCGGTTTAAATCCCTCTTGAAAAATCTCATTCAAAATTATCTCAATATCTTGCTCATAATGCTGCGTATTTAACCATTTTTCCAGCGACGCATCACTGGGCGGCGCGGCAAACGCATTGGCACACAAGGCCAAAGCAGCAAAAGGCAACAATAAAGTTTTCAGTTTCATTTTTTCTCCTTTTCAATAAAAAAATATTTTCAGATAGTCGGAAAATTATTTGGCACATTCCGAAGAATGTTTATTGCCCTTACACAAAATATCACGCGTTTGTGCCTCAAAAGCGGGCGTATATTTATCGCTTGCATTGAGGTAGTTTTGACTCATGGTTTTGTGGATAATCTCATCACTCAGCTTATCGAAATGTTTGACTTTTTCGAGCGCAGACTTACCGGCACCATGCCCAAATGCTTCAGCCATCTTTTCTATATCCGATTGGCTCAACATATCCTCAAGATTTCCACCATGCTGTTGTAAACTTCTTATCTTTTTCAAAATATTTTTCCCCTGAGCCGAAGAGAAAAAACGGTTGGTTACATCGACTTCTTCTTGTGTAAATACTTTCTGTACGGCACGCTTTTCTTCATCCAACCATTGCTTTTTCAACTCAGGGCGGCTCAAATCGTCTTGCATGTTTTCATATAACGGCTGATGACCGCCTTCATCTGCGCTTTTTGAGCTTTGGGCGTCATCGTTAACAAGCGTTCATTGTCTTCTTTATTCACCATCTCCAAAGAACGTTGTACTTTTTCGCTATAATTATTGCTTATCCCTTGAATCTCCAACCATTTCATTGCAGATTCATCACTTGGTTTAGCAGCCAGGCTTTGAGTAGATTCAAATAAAGCTGCACAAGCGACCAACAAATATTTTAACTTCATGATTTACTCCTATCGCGTAGTTTGAAGATCATCTTTAAAACATCTGTGAAACATCTATAAGCATTTAGATTGAAACATTCGCGGATACAAACGCCGCCAAACCCGGCTCAATTATCGCATAAACAGGCAAGACCCACACATGATTCAGACCGTGGCCGTCTGAAAATTTGATCGCATCCTTTTCCGTGATAATCACCACATCTGCATTCGGCAAATCCGCCGCCGTAATATCTGCATGATCAGGTAAGGCAACGGTTTGTTTTAAAGCAATATTCATGCTTTGCAACGTATTGAAAAAACGCTCCGGCTTGGCGATACCGGCGACGGCGGCGACGGTTTGATTTCCCAGACCCGCCAAATCCAATTTTTCAGACGACCTGTTCAAACGGTAAATCTGTCCTGTTTCAATATGGCTGGCAAACATATTTTCAGACGGCCTGAATGCCGTATCTGCTTTTCCGCCACTGACGACGACCGCATCAACGGAAGCCAACCGAGACAAAGGTTCGCGCAAGCTGCCGTTGGGCAGTAAATCCAAATTGGTGCGACCAGTATCTGCCGCTGGAAATACGGCAATTTCCATATCGCGTTGCAAGGCATAATGTTGCAAGCCGTCGTCGGCCACAATCAATTCAAGCTCAGGATGCGCTGCAAGCAATGCCCTGCCTGCTTCTGCACGGCTGCTGCTTACCGCCGTCGGCGCACCGGTTTGGCGAAACAGCAATAAAGGCTCGTCACCTGCATCTGCCACACTACTGGCTGTATTCAATACATGAACCGTCTTACTCTTGCGCCCGTAACCTCGGCTGATGATGCCGACCTTAATGTCCTTTTCCTGCAAACCCGACACCAGTGCGGCAACTATCGGCGTTTTCCCTGTTCCGCCTGCATGGATATTACCGACCACCACCACAGGCACAGGTAATTTTTCGCTTTTCAGACGGCCTGAAACAAAATCATCGCGCCGTTTCACCGCAATTTTGGCAAACAGCTTGGACAATGGTTTTAACAGCAAAGACAGAAACGGATTGGGAGATTGCCAATGGCTTTCGATAATTTGGTGGAGTTTGGGCATACGCACGGCTTTTGAGGCGAAAATCAAACGATAATATAACACAAGCCCGCCCAGACAAGGCCGTCTGAACATGCGGCTTTGATAATATTAAAACAAACGGCGCAAGTTTCATGAAAACGAATACAACGAGTCGCTCTAAAACCCTTATAATTCAGCTTTCCCAAATTTTTCCGTTTCGCAATGTCCGAACTTTTCTCGCCCTCCTCCATTTCCGTATCCGAGCTCAACGCCCTTGCCAAAGCCTTGCTGGAAGACCATCTCGCAGGCTTGTGGATTGCCGGTGAAGTATCCAACCTGACCCGTGCCGCCAGCGGACATTATTATTTCTCGCTCAAAGACAGCCGCGCGCAGGTGCGTTGCGCGATGTTTAAGGGTGCGGCCATGCGCTTGGCGAAGCCTTTGAAAGAAGGCGACCATATCGAAGTATCAGGAAAAATCAGCATTTATGAAGCGCGGGGTGAATTTCAAATTACCGTGAACGAAGTACGGCTCAAAGGTTTGGGGCAGCTTTACGAAGCCTATGAACGATTGAAAGCGCAGTTGCAGGCGGAAGGCGCGTTTTCAGCGGAACGCAAAAAACCGTTGCCTGCCCGTCCGCAATGTATCGGCATCGTCACCAGCCTGGCGGCGGCGGCTTTGCGCGATGTCGTGACCACCTTAAACCGCCGCGCGCCCGAAATCCCCGTTATCGTTTATCCGACGCCCGTACAAGGCACAGGCAGCGAATTGCAAATTGCCCAAGCGATTAAAACCGCTTCGCAACGCGCCGAATGTGATGTGCTGATTGTCTGTCGCGGCGGCGGCAGCATTGAAGACTTGTGGGCGTTTAATGAAGAGCCGGTTGTACGCGCCATCGAAGCCTGCGCGATTCCGGTCGTTAGCGGCGTGGGACACGAAACCGATTTCACGCTTGCCGATTTCGTCGCCGACGTACGCGCACCGACACCGACCGGCGCGGCAGAGCTGGTCAGCCCCAACCGCCAAGAATCGCTACATCGCCTCGCCCAAGCGCAAGGCCGTCTGAAAACCGTTTTGGAACAACGCTATTTCGATGCCAGCCAAAAACTCGACTGGCTGGCGCGGCAAATCCGTCATCCGCGCCAAAAACTTGACGAGCAGCGCGCCTCAATCAGCAAGCTGGCGCAAACGCTGTCTTACTCGATGACGCAAAACCTCCGCGCCCACACCGCCCGTTTTGAACGCCAAACCCAAACCCTGAAACATTGCCGTCCTGATGTTTCTGGTTACACACAAAATATCGACCGCTTTCAGACGGCCTTGTCGCACTCCTTCCGCCAGCTGCTTGTCCACCGACGTCAAAGCCTGACCGCCCAAGCCGCATTGCTCGAAGCCGTATCGCCGCAACATATTCTGGAGCGCGGCTTTTCGGTCGTCAAAAACACACGCGGACAAGTCATCCGCAATGCCGATATGTTGAAACAAGGGCAGAAACTGCACATCACTTTTGCCGACGGCGAAACCGACGTACGCGTAACCAAAGAGCAGGCGCAGGGCGAGTTATTTGACTGACAAAATAAAGGCCGTCTGAAACTTTATGCGATTGAAGTGAAACTATGTCTGCCTTTTAAAAATCCTTAACCAACCAATGCGGTATAATGCCTCATCTGCACACGCAGCATATACGGAAACATTATGGACAACGCACAAAATACAGAAAATCCGATTCCTCCACGCAACTCCATCCGCAAAAACAGCATTTACCTGCTGCCCAATTCCTTTACCATCGCCGCACTGTTTTGCGCGTTCTTCGCCATTACCCAGTCCATGCACGGACGTTATGAAACGGCGGCGATTGCAGTTTTCCTTTCCATGCTGCTCGACGGCATGGACGGACGCGTTGCCCGTTTGACCAACAGCCAGAGCGCGTTCGGCGAACAGCTCGACAGCCTTGCCGATATGGTCAGCTTCGGCGTGGCGCCTGCCCTGATTGCCTACAAATGGCAACTTTGGCAGTTTGGCAAAATCGGTTATTCCGTCGCCTTTATCTACTGCGCCTGCGCCGCCCTGCGTTTGGCGCTGTTTAACACGCTCATCGGAAAAGTCGATAAACGCTGGTTTATCGGCGTTCCAAGCCCGACCGCCGCTGCGTTGATTGTCGGCCTGATTTGGGTCAACCACAGCATCGAACGCTTCCCCGGCGTGCATTGGTGGGCATTGGGCATTACCCTGTTTGCCGGTATTTCCATGATTGTGCAGATTCCGTTTTGGAGCTTCAAAGAAATCAACATCCGCCGCCAAGTGCCGTTTATGGGCATGGTATTGGCCGTGTTGGTATTGCTGCTCATCAACTGGAAGCCTTCGCTCGTCCTCTTCTTGTTCTTCCTCGGTTACAGCCTGTCCGGTTATGTGATGGCAGTCATCCGCTGGTTTAAAAAACGCTACAAAACTCACAAACACGATAAGGCCGTCTGAAATGTGGTCTTGGGACATCATCCTTTCCCTGCTCGCCGTCGGCAGCGCGGCGGGCTTTATTGCCGGATTATTCGGCGTAGGCGGCGGCACGTTAATTGTTCCCGTTGTCTTATGGGCGTTGCAGCTGCAAGGCATAGGTGGCCACCCCTATGCCCAGCATCTCGCCATTGGCACTTCCTTTGCCGTAATGGTGTTTACCACCTTCTCCAGCATGTACGCCCAACATAAAAAGTATGCCATCGATTGGGCGACCGTCCGCCGGATGACGCCGGGCATGATACTCGGCGTACTCCTCGGCGCGGCAACGGCAAAATATATGCCGACGCTGGCTTTGCAGGTTTTCTTTATTGCATTTCTTGCCTTTATCGCACTCAAAACCCTACGCGATTCCAAACCCAAACCTTCACGCACCCTGCCTGCCCTCCCCGGCCTGACAGCCGTCGGCACGCTTTTTGGGGCGGCTTCAAGTTGGGTCGGTATCGGCGGCGGTTCACTATCCGTTCCATTTCTACTGTATTGCAACTTTCCGGCGCACCGTGCCATCGGCACATCTTCAGGTTTAGCATGGCCGATTGCGATTGCCGGTACCATCGGCTATTTTGCCAACGGTTTGCATATTGCCAACCTGCCTGAAAGCGCAGCAGGCTTTATCTATCTTCCGGCCGTGGCCATATTGAGCGTTGCCACTATCCTCTTTGCTCCGCTCGGCGTAAAAACGGCGCACAAGCTGCCCGCCCGAAAACTCAAAATCGCCTTCGGCATCATGTTGCTGCTGATTGCCGCCAAGATGGCTTGGAATTTGATACATTAAATCTTTCTTATAAAAAAGGCCGTCTGAAAATTGAACTGCACCCCAAAAGTTGGACATCCCCTCCAACTCACAAGGTGCAGTTTTTTTATGAGCAAATATACATTACACTTCAAATACCAAGCCGTACTCCACTACCTGCATATACGCAGCCAGCAGC
>NZ_JBQCWU010000016.1:0-45888 GCF_051957095.1 Neisseria sp. P0020.S003
CGCTGCTGGCTGCGTATATGCAGGTAGTGGAGTACGGCTTGGTATTTGAAGTGTAATGTATATTTGCTCATAAAAAAACTGCACCTTGTGAGTTGGAGGGGATGTCCAACTTTTGGGGTGCAGTTCACTTTTCAGACGGCCTTTAATCTGGTTAACGCCATTAAACGCAAGCGCCCCCTATAATCCGCTTGTTTTTATCCTTCAAATGAAAGACACGCCATGATCAAACCCATTATCCTTAGCCTCGCTGCCGCAACTGCTTTGGCCGCCTGCTCCGCTTCTGAAAAACAAGAATCTCCTAACGTCGGCGTGGCCAATCCGGCTTCCGAATTCTGCGTCAAACAAGGCGGCGAATCCGAAATCAAAAAAGACAAAGACGGTGGCGAATACGGCGTGTGCCACTTGCCTGACGGTACCGTTGTCGAAGAATGGGAATATTTCCGTCAGCACAACAAATAATTGCTCAATCATAGAAAAGGCCGTCTGAACCCAAGTTTCAGACGGCATTTTCTTTTAAACAGCGATTATTTTACTTCCAGTTTGGTCACGCCGCCCATATACGGTTGCAACGCAGCAGGAACATTAATGCTGCCGTCGGCATTTTGATGGTTTTCCAATACCGCCACCAAAGTACGGCCGACTGCCAAGCCTGAGCCGTTCAAAGTATGTACCAAACGGTTTTTACCGTTTTCATCTTTGAAACGCGCTTTCATGCGACGTGCTTGGAAATCTTCGCAATTGGAGCAGCTGGAAATTTCACGGTAAGTGTTTTGCGCAGGAACCCAAACTTCCAAGTCGTAGGTTTTGGTTGCGCCGAAACCCATGTCGCCGGTACACAAAGTGATCACGCGGTATGGCAGTTCCAACGCTTTCAAAATATTTTCAGCGTGTCCGACCATTTCTTCCAGCGCTTCGTATGATTTTTCCGGATGAACGATTTGCACCATTTCCACTTTGTCGAATTGGTGTTGGCGAATCAAACCGCGCACGTCTTTACCGTATGCGCCCGCTTCGGAACGGAAACATGGGGAATGCGCAGTCAATTTCAACGGCAAATCACTGCCAGCCACGATGCTGTCGGCAACAGTATTGGTCAGCGTCACTTCGGCGGTCGGAATCAGATATTGCGTTTTCTTGCTCTCATCACCGCCGCGGGTAACGTGGAACAAATCTTCTGCAAATTTAGGCAGTTGGCCTGTACCTTGCAGGGTCAGGTCATCCACAATGTAAGGCGTGTAATGTTCGGTATAGCCATGTTTCAGCGTGTGCGTATCCAGCATGAACTGAGCCAAAGCGCGATGCAGACGGGCGATTTGGCCTTTCATCACGGTAAAGCGCGCGCCTGACAGCTTTGCACCGCCTTCAAAATCCAAACCCAAAGGCTCGCCCAAATCAACATGGTCTTTGATTTCAAAATCAAATTCGCGCGGCGTGCCGACTTTGCGGACTTCAACGTTTTCAGTTTCATCTTTACCGGCAGGTACGCTTTCGTGCGGCAGGTTCGGAATGGTCAGCAGCCAAGCGTCCAATTCTTTCTGAACAGCATCCAAATCAGCGGCAGCCTGCTCCAAGTCCACTTTGATTTGAGCAACCTGATCCATTGCAGCTTGAGCCTCTTCGTGTTTGCCTTGACCTTTCAACGCGCCGATTTGTTTGGAAATACTGTTGCGTGAAGCCTGCAACTCTTCTGTTTTCACTTGAACGGCTTTGCGTTGTTCTTCCAAAGCGTTAAAACGCGCGGTATCAAACTCGTAACCGCGGGCGGCCAAACGTTCGGCAACTGCGGCGGTATTGCTGCGGAGCAATTGGATGTCTAACATTGTTTTCTCTCGTTAAGATTCAGAATGGCATTATTGTAAACCAATTTAAAGATATTTTCACAGCGGCTGGCCGTCTGAAAACAAAAAACGCCCCTACAAAAAGCAGGAGCGTTTTTTAACAATTTTGGCACGCCCACGGGGATTCGAACCCCGGTTGCCGCCGTGAAAGGGCAGTGTCCTAGGCCTCTAGACGATGGGCGCATAACCGAAGCGCGAACTATACAGAAAGCCTTTTCTTCTGTCAACGCCTTTACTGCATTTTTAAAGATGCTGCCGATTTCCGTATGTTATTTTCCCTGTATAATGCCGGTTTTAATAAAAAGGAAAACTCGCCATGTGGTTTAATCAAATCAGTTTTTATCCGCTCAACAAAGACAAGTTGCCCGAATTGGAAGTCCTTTCTGACAAATTGGCGCAATCCGAATTTGCCCATTGTCAGGGTTTGGACTGGTTTAGCGAAGGCTTTGCCACGCCTGTTTCCTTTTCGCCCGAGCTGGTTTTCCCTGCCGATTACACTTGGCGCGTTGCTCTGAAAAAAGAAGAAAAAGTCCTGCCTGCCGGCGTCATCCGCGATATTTTGGATGAAAAGGTTTTGGAAATCCAAAACAACGAAGCGCGCAATGTCGGCCGTAAGGAAAAACAAGAGCTGAAAGAACAGATTACTGACGACCTGCTGCCCCGTGCCTTTACGCGTAGCAGCCGCACACAGGCGATTTTTGACACGCGTCATGGTTATCTTTTGGTCAACAATGCCGCATCTGCAAAAGCGGAAAATATCCTGACCAAACTGCGCGAAGCCTTGGGCGGTTTGGAAGCAACCCTGCCCAATACCAAACAATCGCCCTCTTCCCTGATGACCAGCTGGCTGCTGCAAGGTCACTGCGAAGGCGGTTTTGAATTGGACTGCGATTGCGAACTCAAAGGCGTGGGTGATGTTGTTCCGGTCGTCAAAGTTTCCAAACAAGACCTAACTGCCGATGAAGTGGTACAACACGTCAAAAACGGCAAAACCGTTACCCAACTGGGCTTGGTATGGCGCGAACAAATTGCGTTCATCCTCACCCAAGACTTTACCCTCAAACGTATCCAGTATCTGGACGTATTGCAAGAAGAAGCCGAAAGCAACGGCGACGATGCCGCCAGCCTCGCCTTTGCCTCGCAAATCCTGATGACCGAAGCCATCAGCACCATGTTGGAAGAACTGGTTTCTTATTTGGGCGGCTGGCAAGAATAATTTTTCAGACGGCCTTTTGATTGGGAAATATCAAAGGCCGTCTGAAATATAAATGAAGTATCAGAAAGGATGTCATGATATTGGGCGCAGTCATTGGCGATATTGCCGGATCAAGATTTGAGTTTGACAACTACCGTCACACCGATTTTGATATTTTCAGCCCCGACAGCGACTTTACCGATGATACGATTTGCACTGTTGCTATTGCCGATTGGGTTTTACAAGGCTGCAGCGATAATTTGGCCTCTATTTTGCAAGGCTGGTGTAGGGCATATCCCTGTCCGAAAGGCGCATATGGCGGCCGTTTCTCACAATGGATAGAATGGAAAGATCCAGAACCTTATAATAGCTGGGGCAACGGCTCGGCCATGCGTGTTTCTGCAGTCGGTTGGGCATTTGCCACATTGGAAGAAACCCTGCATTTTGCCAAACAGTCCGCCATCGTGACGCACAACCACCCGGAAGGCATTAAAGGCGCGCAAGCCGTAGCCGCCGCCATCTTTTGGGCGCGTACCGGTATAGGCAAAGCGCAAATCAAAGAAAACATTACACGACAATTCGGCTACGACTTGAGCCAAAGTTGCGACCAAATCCGCCCGTATTATCATTTCAACGAAAGCTGTCAGGAAACCGTACCTCAAGCGATTACCGCCTTTCTTGAAAGCGATGATTTTGAACATGCCATCCGACTGGCAGTTTCCCTGGGTGGAGACAGTGACACCTTGGCAGCCATTACCGGCAGTATTGCCGAAGCCTACCATGGTATCCCTACCGCCATGCGCGAACACGCTTTAGCCATATTGCCACGCCGTATTGCTGAAACCCTGCTGACTTTTGAATCCCAATATCAGGCCGTCTGAAACCGCCTGCAAAAAGGAATAATAATGATGAAATACCTCGCCCTACTCCCTATCGCCTTCATGCTGGGTACGCCTGCCATTGCCGAAACCATCAATCCTTATCAGGAAAAAGGTTGCGCTTATGATGGCGATGTCGGCAAAGACGGCAAACCGTCCGGTAAAGGCACATGGAAATGCCAAGACGGCCGCAGCTATGTCGGCACATTTAAAAATGGCAAATTTGACGGCAAAGGCGCATATACCGTTTCCGGCAACCGCGAAACCTTTATCGAACCTTTCTCCTCCAACAGCGCCAAATTACGCAATATGACACTGGAAGGCATGTTCAAAAAAGGCAAGGCGCACGGAAACTTTACCGCCTCTCAAAACGGCACACCCATCTTCATCATGAAATGCGAAGACGGTATGATTAAAGAAGTCAAACTGCCTAAGAAATCTGCTTCCAAAACCAAATAAACAGCCTTTCAGACGGCCTTATCCATATTTAAGGCCGTCTGAAACATCAATTGACAAGCCTGCTTAAAGGCTGTTGTATTGATTTCAGAAAATTTCCAAACAACCCTTACCCCAGGACAACCACCATGAGCATTAAATCCGACAAATGGATACGCCGCATGGCCGAAGAACACGGCATGATTGAGCCGTTCGAGCCCAATCAAATCAAAGAGGCCAACGGCCAACGCATCATTTCCTACGGCACATCCAGCTACGGCTACGACATCCGTTGTGCCAACGAATTTAAAATCTTTACCAATATCAACAGCACCATCGTCGACCCGAAAAACTTCGACCCGAAAAACTTCGTTACAGTCGAGGACGACTGCTGCATCATTCCGCCCAACTCCTTTGCACTGGCGCGCACAGTTGAATATTTCCGCATCCCGCGCAACGTCCTGACCGTCTGCTTAGGCAAGTCCACTTACGCACGCTGCGGTATTATCGTCAACGTTACCCCGTTCGAGCCCGAGTGGGAAGGCTACGTTACGCTTGAGTTTTCCAACACCACCCCACTGCCTGCCAAAATCTATGCCGGCGAAGGCGTGGCTCAAGTCTTGTTCTTTGAAAGCGATGAAGTCTGCGAAACTTCATACAAAGACCGCAACGGCAAATACATGGGACAAACCGGTGTTACCCTGCCTAAGACTTAATATACAAAATAAAAAAAGGCCGTCTGAAGTTTCAGACGGCCTTTTATCATTTCATTTAGAAACGGCGTTTCAGCTTGCAAGCCTGCAAGATATGAACGGCGAGTTCTTCCACAGATTTATCCGTTGTATTGGTAAACGGCACTCCGTGTCGTTTGAACATATTTTGCGCATCGGCAATCTCGCTGCGGCAAGTATCGATTTTGGCATAGGTCGAATTAGGACGGCGTTCCTGACGGATAGCCTGTAGACGCTCGGGCTGAATGGTTAAGCCGAACAGCTTGTCTTTATAAGGTTTGACCATACGCGGCAAATCGGTTGATTCCAAATCATCGGGAATCAATGGATAGTTTGCGGCGCGAATACCGTATTGCAGAGCCAAATAAAGACAGGTCGGCGTTTTGCCCGAACGGGATACGCCCATCAAAATCACATCCGCCTCCTGCAGGTTTTTATCGCTGACGCCGTCATCATGGTTGAGCGAGAAGTTCACTGCTTCCATACGCGCATCATAACGCTTGGTATTGCCGATACTATGGTGGCCTCGCTCGGCAATCGTTGCTTCAACATTCAATTCTTTTTCCAGCAAACCCAAGAACGTTTCAAAGAAATCAATATGGAATGCATTGGATTTTTTGATGATTTCACGGATTGCATCATTTACCACGCTGACAAAAGCAATCGGACGATCGCCAAACTGTTCGGCTGTCTTATTGACCTCATCCACTACGGCCAACGCTTTTTCAGACGTATCGATAAATGGATAAACGTGGCGCTTGAACTCGACATTGCCGAATTGGTTCAACAGGGCTTCACCGATATTTTCGGCGGTCAGACCGGTACGGTCGGAAATATAGAAGACTTGGCGTGGAGCAGTCATAATGAATCCTTCAGAGGGTAACGTTTCAGACGGCAATCATAGCAGTTACAGCCTTTGCAATAAAGCGATCCCCGGTAGATTACACAGGATTACAACAAATTTGAACAAATTTTAAATTGGAATAAAATTTTATTTTCCCAAATTTATTGGAATTTTGTTCTAAATTTGCAAAGTAAATTTAGATTCTTAAATTTATTAACTTATTTTGTTTCCCATATTTAACAAGAAGATAACACGTAAAAACATGAATCTGATATTCATATTTCAGAAAGTTACACGCCTGAAAAGCACAATATCACAGACGAATTTGTGATTTTTAAAAAGATAAAACACATGACAGCCATCAAACGAATGGCTACAATAAGCAGGCGGATTTGTTTCTTTTTTAACATTTTTGGATTGGATTGGACACACAAATGGCCGAAAACTACGTTATTTGGTTTGAAAACCTGCGTATGACTGACGTTGAGCGAGTGGGCGGTAAAAATGCCTCTTTGGGCGAAATGATCAGCCAACTGACTGAAAAAGGCGTGCGCGTTCCCGGCGGTTTTGCAACCACAGCCGAAGCTTATCGTGCTTTCCTGGCTCACAATGGTCTGAGCGAGCGTATTTCCGAAGCCCTGAAACAACTGGATGTTGAAGACGTTGCCGAATTGGCACGCGTGGGTAAAGAAATCCGTCAATGGATTTTGGATACTCCGTTCCCTGAGCAGCTGGATGCTGAAATCGAAACAGCTTGGAACAAAATGGTTGCCGATGCCGGCGGTGCGGACATTTCCGTTGCCGTACGTTCTTCCGCAACAGCAGAAGACTTGCCGGACGCTTCTTTCGCCGGCCAACAAGAAACCTTCCTGAACATCAACGGCTTGGATAACGTTAAAGAAGCAATGCGCCATGTATTCGCTTCCCTGTACAACGACCGTGCCATTTCTTACCGTGTCCACAAAGGCTTCGAACACGACATCGTTGCCCTTTCTGCCGGCGTACAACGCATGGTGCGCTCTGACAGCGGTGCTTCCGGTGTGATGTTTACCATCGATACCGAATCCGGTTACGACCAAGTCGTTTTCGTTACTTCTTCTTACGGTCTGGGCGAAAACGTCGTACAAGGCGCGGTAAACCCTGACGAATTCTATGTATTCAAACCTACTTTGAAAGCAGGCAAACCGGCTATTCTGCGCAAAACCATGGGTTCGAAACAAATCAAAATGATCTTTACCGACAAAGCCGAAGCCGGTAAATCTGTAACCAACGTTGATGTACCTGCAGAAGACCGTCAACGCTTCTCCATTACCGATGCCGAAGTAACCGAGTTGGCTCATTACGCGCTGACCATCGAAAAACACTACGGCCGCCCAATGGACATCGAATGGGGCCGCGACGGCTTGGATGGCAAACTCTACATCCTGCAAGCACGTCCTGAAACTGTGAAATCTCAAGAAGACGGTAGCCGCAACCTGCGCCGCTTCTCTATCAACGGCGAAAAAGTTGTCTTGTGCGAAGGCCGAGCCATCGGTCAAAAAGTTGGCCAAGGTAAAGTCCGCTTGGTGAAAGATGCTTCCGAGATGGATTCCGTTGAAGCAGGCGACGTACTCGTTACCGACATGACCGACCCGGATTGGGAACCGGTAATGAAACGTGCTTCTGCCATTGTTACCAACCGTGGCGGCCGTACCTGCCACGCAGCGATTATCGCGCGTGAATTGGGTATTCCGGCTGTTGTAGGTTGTGGCGACGCTACCGATCTGCTGTCTGAAGGCCAAGAAGTGACCGTATCTTGTGCCGAAGGCGATACCGGCTTCATCTACTCCAGCTTGCTGGACGTACAAATTACCGATGTTGCTTTGGACAACATGCCTAAAGCGCCTGTAAAAGTGATGATGAACGTTGGTAACCCTGAATTGGCATTCAGCTTCGCCAACCTGCCTAGCGAAGGTATCGGCTTGGCGCGTATGGAATTCATCATCAACCGTCAAATCGGTATCCACCCTAAAGCCTTGTTGGAATTTGACAAACAAGACGACGAGTTGAAAGCGGAAATTACCCGCCGCATCGCTGGCTACGCTTCTCCTGTCGACTTCTATGTCGATAAAATTGCGGAAGGTGTGGCAACTTTGGCTGCTTCGGTTTATCCACGCAAAACCATCGTTCGTATGTCTGACTTCAAATCCAACGAGTACGCTAACTTGGTGGGTGGCAGCATCTATGAACCGCACGAAGAAAACCCAATGTTGGGCTTCCGTGGTGCAGCGCGTTATGTAGCCGATAACTTCAAAGACTGCTTCGCACTCGAGTGTAAAGCCTTGAAACGCGTTCGCGATGAAATGGGTTTGACCAACGTCGAAATCATGATTCCATTCGTTCGTACCTTGGGTGAAGCAGAAGCTGTTGTTAAAGCCCTGAAAGAAAACGGTTTGGAACGTGGCAAAAACGGCCTGCGCCTGATCATGATGTGCGAGTTACCAAGCAACGCTGTATTGGCAGAACAATTCCTGCAATACTTCGACGGCTTCTCCATCGGCTCTAACGACATGACCCAGCTGACCCTCGGCCTCGACCGTGACAGCGGTTTGGTATCTGACTCCTTCGACGAGCGTAACCCTGCCGTTAAAGTGATGTTGCACTTGGCAATCTCTGCCTGCCGCAAACAAAACAAATACGTCGGTATTTGCGGTCAAGGACCATCAGACCATCCGGACTTTGCCAAATGGCTGGTTGAAGAAGGTATCGAAAGCGTATCGCTCAACCCTGATACCGTCATTGAAACCTGGCTGTATCTGGCTAACGAATTGAATAAATAAGTTCAATGAGACAAAAATCCCCTGCCCATTTATCCCGGCAGGGGATTTTTATTGCCTTATTCAATGCCGTCTGAAAAAACTTTCACTTTCTTTTACCTTATCGAAAAAAATCCTTTATCATCAAAATGATAAAAAAATATGCCGCCATATCCACAAATTTTAAATGTTAATATACTGCCTTTCTGTATTTTATCCCGTGTCTTTTGAGTGAACCTTTTTCCACTCTTCCTATCTATCATACGCAGCATAACGATACATTTTGAAATATCCCATGAATACAAACTTTATTTCCACCTTTCAGACGGCCTTGAAACGTCTGGCACTCATCAGCACCATTGCCGTCTTAGCAGCCTGCGCCGGCAACAATACCTCTTCCAACCGCGCCGTACCTGACGGCTACCACAAAGTCCGCCCTGGCGATACCCTGACCCAAATCGCCAAACGCTACGGACAAAATGTCAACACACTGGTTGCATGGAATAACCTTCCCAACGCCTCACAAATCGAAGTCGGCCAAGTATTGCGCGTCCACCGTCATGTTGCCTCACGCAGCACTGCAACGCAGCAACGCCAAACCACTGCCGTTACCCCGATCAACCGATTGAACCTGCAATGGCCGACCGATAACGCTTCATCCTCCATTATCCAACGCTACAACGGCACCACCAGCAAAGGCATAGATATTGCAGGCACACAAGGCCAACAAATCCGTTCCGCCGCAGCAGGTACCGTTATCTACGTTGGCGAAGAAGTCCGCGGCTACGGTAAGCTGATTTTGATCAGCCACAATGACTACACCATTACCGCCTACGCTCACAACGACACGCTTTTGGTACAAAAAGATCAAAAAGTCCAAGCAGGACAAGTTATCGCCACCATGGGTAGCAGCGATTCAGACAGCGTCAAACTTCATTTTGAAGTACGTCTAAACGGCAAAGCAGTCGATCCCCTGCCTTATTTGACCAGAACAAATTAATACCTCAATCAAAAGGCCGTCTGAAACAAAATTATTTCAGACGGCCTTTTGATTTGTCTCACCATAACACTCATTTCAACAAAGTATTGACCAACTTAACTTATGTTGATTGAGTGAGAACGCCGTTATACAATGACAATTCTTTTTAACATTCTATTTTAGGTGCCCTACTATGTCTCCTAATCGCATCCTTGCAACCGCATTCTTATTTGCTTCTGCATTCGCCAGCGCAGATGTCCATATTGATGAAAGCATCCCTTACCGCGACAAAGAAGAAATCGATACCCGTATCGTTTCTGAATGTTTAGAAGTGGGCAGCATTATGTCCAAATCTTTGCAAGAAACTGCAGCCAAAAGTGATGTAACTGTTATCCGTGACGGTAAAAAACAAGGCACATACGCAGATATCGCCATTACTTCCGCTATGAGCGCAGGCAATGCCTTTATCGATCACGCCAAAGGTATGGCGGTTTCAGCCGCTTTGTATGTTGACGGCAAACAAGTTAATAAAAAAACCTTCACCCGCAACTCTTCCGGCGGCATGTTTGGCGCTTATAAAAGCTCTTGCGCCGTCTTGAACCGCACTTCTAAAGTATTGGGTTCAGATATTGCCCAATGGGTGGTCCGCGAACAAAAAAACGCTCAAGATAAATAAAACCCCAATTTGATAAAGGCCGTCTGAAAAACCGTATTTCAGACGGCCTATATATTTTCTATTTCTCTAGGAACAAAGAAATAAATTATCCATTAATCATTGTCAGAAATAGAGAATTTTATTTCCAACGCCCTTGATTTTAGAATATCTACCCTCAATTATTAAAACTATAAGAATTTT
The DNA here is from genome assembly GCF_051957095.1 of Neisseria sp. P0020.S003. Taxonomy (NCBI): domain Bacteria; kingdom Pseudomonadati; phylum Pseudomonadota; class Betaproteobacteria; order Neisseriales; family Neisseriaceae; genus Neisseria; species Neisseria sp. P0020.S003. The sequence goes on from NZ_JBQCWU010000016.1 coordinate 10,552, forward strand.
GTATATGAGCAGTCAAAGGAATAACATGGCAGAAAAAAACTATTATGAAATACTAGGCGTTGCCAAAGATGCGGATGAGGCCGAAATCAAAAAAGCCTACCGAAAACTGGTGCGCAAATACCACCCCGATGTCAGCAAAGAACCTGACGCAGCCGAACGTACGGTAGAAATCAACCGTGCCTACGAAACGCTTTCCGACAAAGAAAAGCGGGCTGAATACGATGAAATGTTGGCTAATCCTTACGGACGCAGCGCCGGAGGAAATCCGTTCGGTCAAGGCGGCAATCCGTTTGGCAATGGATTTAACGGTGGCGGCTTCCACTATGAACGTCATGAAGACGAACCGTTCGGAGCGGGAGACTTCAATTTTGAAGATCTGTTTTCATCATTCCGCCAATCCCACACTCGTTCCGAACAACCCCGAGGCCCAATAAAAGGTGAGGATCAACATGCTGAATTGAGTATTGATATTTATGCAGCGTATGTTGGTGCAGAACGTAGCATGACTTTGAATGTGCCGACTCTAGACGAATACGGACGTGCGGTTTATCAAAATAAAACCCTCAACGTTAAAATTCCCAAAGGTATTGCAGAAGGCCAACAAATCCGTTTGGCCGGTCAAGGTTTGCCGGGATACAACGGCGGGGAAAACGGTGACTTGTACTTAAAAATCAAGTTCCACGACCAACCTGATTTATACGTCAAAAACAGGAAAGACGTATATCAAACAATAGATGTCAAACCTTGGGAAGCCGTATTGGGCGGCAAAATCATCGTCCCTACCGCTTCAGGCCGCTTGCAGGTCAATCTGCCTGCCAACAGCCAAAGCGGTAAAAGCATCCGCCTTAAAGGCAAAGGTATTCCTGCAAAAGAAGCCGGAGACCTTTATCTCAATATCCGCATTAATGTTCCGCCAGTAGAGAGCGAAGCCGACCGTGCCGCATGGGAAAAATTAGCCGAACACTTTGCCGCGAAACAAGCATAAGAGAAAGGATAAATTATGATTCAGTCCTCCGATGTTACCCTTACTTTTGAAGAAATCGTTGCCGCCAGCCGCTGCCGTCGTGATTGGCTGTTGGAACTTATAGCAGAAGACATCATCAGCATAGATGGAGTGCCCGAAAAAAGCACCTTCAGTGGTTTTCATCTTGCCCGCATCCGTCGCGCACAACGCTTAAGCCGTGATTTTGAGGCCGGCATTCCTGCATTGGGGCTGATTATGCGGCTGTTGGACGAGGTGGAAGAACTCAGAAAAATACAGCGTCCGCTGGTCCTGCTCGAAGAAGAGTAAATATTGGCAAGTTGTTCAATTAAATATTGATGACAAGACAAAGTTTTTGATTTTTATTGATATTCCATAATGAAAGGCCGTCTGAAAATATTTTCAGACGGCCTTTTTATGCCTTCATTAACAACAGCGTCCACCGTTGCCGCCGCAACGGCGTTTGCGGCAGTAGTCTTGGAATTGCAGCTCGGTCATGACCGGCGCGTTGGGATTATGTTTGCGCTGGCGGGCAACGTAGTTTTCATAATCTGGGACACCGGCCATCAAGTTCGCTGTCAACTTGATGGTTTTCCACCAAGATGCGAGCTTATGCTTCACTTTGAGTCTCCGGCTGTTTACCGTCGCGGTACACTGCTGGAATTTCTTTAGCAGTTGGCCAACCGACTTTGCGGGCTTTCATGGCAGTACGGAAACCGTACATGGCGACAATCACGACAACTGCCAAGAACAAAGCGGTCAAACCGGCATTGATTTGGTCGTTGAAGATGATTTGTGACATTTCGCCAATGTCTTTAGCAGGAGCGAGGACTTCGCCTGAAGCCAAGGCATCGCGGTATTTGCCTGCGTGAGCCAAGAAGCTGACGCGCGGGTCGCTGTGGAACAGTTTTTGCAAACCGGCATAGCAGGTTACAAACAATACGCCGACAGCAGGAACCAAAGTTACCCAAACATAGCGGTCGCGTTTCATTTTCACCAATACGACGGTACACATAATCAACGCTACGCCTGCAAGCATTTGGTTGGCGATACCAAACAACGGCCAGAGCGAGTTAATACCGCCCAGAGGGTCGGTTACGCCGGTATAGAGGAAGTAACCCCACAATGCCACAGCAAAGAATGTGGCAACCAAGTTGGCAGGGATTGAGTCGGTGTTACCGAATGGTTTGTAGAAGATACTGCCCAAGTCTTGAATCATGAAACGGGCAACGCGTGTACCGGCGTCAACTGCGGTCAAGATGAACAAGGCTTCAAACAGCAAGGCAAAGTGATACCAGAACGCCATCATGGCTTCGCCCGGAATCAGACGGCTCATGATGTGTGCCATACCGACTGCGAGGGTTGGTGCACCGCCTGCGCGGGATAGAATGGTGTTTTCGCCCACTTCTTTAGCAGTGTGCAACAGGGTTGCGGCATCAACAGAGAAATTCAGTTTAGTGGTGATGACTTCGGCAGCTGTGTTGGCATCTGTACCAATCAGCGCGGCCGGGCTGTTCATCGCAAAGTACACGCCTGGCTCAAGCGAAGCGGCGGCAGCCAGCGCCATAATAGCCACAAAGCTTTCCATAATCATGCCGCCGTAACCGATCATGCGGACGTGTGTTTCGTTTTCCACCATTTTTGGAGTGGTACCTGAAGAAATCAGCGCATGGAAGCCTGAAACTGCACCACAAGCAATGGTAATGAACAAGAATGGGAACAATGCACCAGAGAATACCGGGCCTGAACCATCGATAAAGTGGGTAACTGCAGGCATTTGCAGAGTCGGGTTAACAATAACGATACCCAAAGCCAAAGCTGCAATCGTACCGATTTTCAGGAAGGTAGACAGATAGTCGCGCGGAGTCAGCAAGAGCCAAACCGGCAATACGGAAGCCACGAAACCGTAAATCATAATCGCCCAAGTCAGCTGAATGCCGTCAAGGTCGAACCAGTGACCGAAGGAGCTGTGGGCAACATCTTCACCGTAAATCACGGCCAACATCAGCAAAATAAAGCCGACGATGGAAATCTCGCCAATTTTGCCCGGACGGATATAACGGGTGTAAATACCCATAAACAGAGCAATCGGCATAGTCGCTGCGATGGTGAACGTACCCCAAGGGCTGTGAACCAATGCTTTCACAACAATCAGCGCCAACACCGCCATAATGATGACCATAATCATCAAAATACCAATGGATGCAATCACGCCGGGAACGGTACCGAGTTCTTGTTTCACGATATCGCCCAAAGACTTACCGTCACGGCGCATAGAAACAAATAGTACCATCATATCCTGTACGGCACCGGCAAATACCACGCCGAAGATAATCCACAAAGTACCGGGCAGATAACCCATTTGCGCTGCCAATACAGGACCAACCAGAGGGCCTGCGCCGGCAATAGCGGCAAAGTGGTGGCCGAACAGTACGCCTTTATGTGTGGGAACATAGTCCAAGCCGTCATTGTGGCGTTCTGCCGGAGTCAGACGGTTAGGATCAAGCTGCATCACACGGTTGGCAATGTAAAGACTGTAGAAACGGTAGGCAATGCAGTATACCGAAATGGCGGCCGTAACCATCCAAATCGCACTGACTTGCTCGCCACGGCTGAGAGCTAAAGTAGTAAAGGAGGCCAAGCCTACCAAAACCACAATGCCCCAGATCAAAAATGATTTGAGCGATTTCATTGATTTATCCTTAAAACGTGATGCACCAAGGCTTGCTTTAGCGACAAACTGCCTTAATGCGCTTCAGAAAGACCAGTCATTATAGTCTTCATGATTTCATGAGTGAAATGTCATTTCAACCCAAATTCGACTGAAAACAAAATGATTAGTTCGTCCGTAAGGTTAACACAAACAGACAATATACCCTTCATTTTTTACTTCAAAACTAAATATTCCTTAACATATAACAAACGAAAGGCCGTCTGAAAACCCAAAAATTCAGTTTTCAGACGGCCTGACAAACAGTCAATGCTATAATCCGACATTCCCATTTCTCTATATTGCCATACCATGCAAAACAACGATTCCGAAACCATGCGCCTCTCCAAACGCATGGCGCAATTGGGCTTATGCTCGCGCCGCGAGGCAGACAGTTACATCGAGCAAGGCTGGGTCAAAGTCAACGGTCAAACCGCCGTACTCGGTCAAAAAGTCACCGAGCGCGACCGCATCGACCTCAACAAACAAGCCCATGAAAAACAAGCAGCGCGCGTAACCATCCTTCTGAATAAACCCGTCGGCTACGTCAGCGCGCAGGCAGAAAAAGGCTATAAATCCGCCGCAGAACTCATTACCGCCGAAAACCATTGGGAAGGCGATGACAGCCATATCCCTTTCAGCGAAAAACACAAATTCGGCTTAGCCCCTGCCGGCCGCTTAGATATCGACTCCGTCGGATTGTTAGTACTCACTCAGGACGGCCGCATTGCCAAACAACTGATTGGTGAAAACAGCAGCAGCGAAAAAGAATACCTTGTCCGCGTCCGTGGCAAACTGGACGATAAAGGCCTCGCCCTACTCAACCACGGCTTGAGTTTGGACGGAGAAAAATTGCGCCCCGCCAAAGTCGAATGGCAAAACGAAGACCAGTTGCGCTTTATTTTGCGACAAGGCAAAAAACGCCAAATCCGCCGCATGTGCGAACTGGTCGGCCTGCGTGTCGTCGGTTTGAAACGCATCCGCATGGGTAAAGTCAAACTCGGCAGACTGCCGCCGGGCAAATGGCGTTATCTACGCGCTGACGAATCGTTTTAATTGCAGCTAATAAAAAGGCCGTCTGAAAACACATTTCAGACGGCCTCATCTTTTACTGCTTACTCGATATAAGTAAACTTCGCACGTTTGATATTGCAGAGAATTTCGTACGGAATCATACCGGCAACTTCGGAAACTTCATTGATATTAATCACATCGCCCCAAAGCTCGACTTCCGCGCCCAAGCCCTCTTTCGATGCTTCCAGCTCAACCGTAATCATATCCATAGATACCCTGCCGATAATACGGCTGCGTTTGCCATCCACTGCCACAGGGGAATTAGTGGAAGCGCGACGCGGATAACCGTCGGCATAGCCGCAGGCAATCAAACCGACACGGGTAGATTTGCTGGTGTAGAACGTTGCGCCGTAACCAATCGGAGAATGCGGCTGCAACACACGCTCGCCGAAAACGCGGGAGGTCAGGCGCATAACAGGTTTCAAACGCTCATCCACGCCGCTGAAAGGCGAAATACCATATAAGGCCAGACCGGCACGTCCCCAATCGCGGCGTGCTTCAGGCACGTTCAAAATCGCGGCGGAATTGGCCAAGCTCTCTTCGCCTTCCAAACCTTCACATGCCAAATCAAACGCTTCAAGCTGCATTTCGGTCATGCCGTTTTCCGGCTCGTCCGCGCAGGCAAAATGGCTGAATTTCACAATGTTTTCAACCGATTCGGATTGTTTCAATGCAGTATAGGCCGCAGCATAGTTATGCGGAAAGAAACCGGCACGGTGCATACCCGAGTCCATTTTCAGCCATACGGTTGTCGGACGTTGCCACTCATGATGCACAAACGCCTCCAGCTGCCATTGGCTGCCGATTGCCGGCCACAAATCATAACGGTCAACATCCGCATACTCGGCAGCATCAAACACGCCTTCCAACAAAACAATCGGATTTTTAATGCCGTTTTGACGCAATTCCACACCTTCATCTACCGTTGCCACCGCAAAGCCGTCGGCAATATCCGCCAACGCGTGTGCACATCTGACCGCACCATGCCCGTAAGCATCAGCCTTAATCACAGCCAACAATTTATTACCATGCAACTCTTTGAGAAAACGATAATTTTGACGTAAATTATCCAAACGGATTTGCGCATTGAGCGGACGCATAATGTATTCCTCTTATCGGCATTCCGTTTCAGACGGCCTACCCTATTACTTTGAAGTAAATATTATAGGTCAAAAACTACACAGGATTCCATGAAATACACAAGAATAATCTATTCATAATTTAGACCTCATGCGCACTTTTAGGCATTTATGCTTCTTCTCAGCCTGTTTTAAGGTTATGATTCAATCCAAATGAAAACGACAGACATCAAGGCTATGAAAGAACTCGACAAAACCGACTTAAAAATTCTCAAGCTCCTACAACAAAACGCACGTATCCCCATGACCGAATTGGCTGAAAAAGTCGGCCTCTCCACCACGCCGGTAACCGAACGCGTCCGCCGCTTGGAACGCGACAACCTTATTACCGGCTATCATGCCCATCTGAATCCCCATGCTTTAGGTCAAAGCCTCTTGGTCTTTGTCGAGCTAAAACTGCGCTCCAAATCCGGCAATATTTTTGAAGACTTCAAACGCGAAGTGCTGAAGATTCCGCAAATTCTAGAATGCCACTTAGTCTCCGGCGAATACGACTACCTTATCAAAGTCCGCCTGCCCAATATGTCCGCCTATCGCGATATGCTCGGCAATATCCTGCTGCAACTGCCGGCTGCGTCCGAAAGCCGCAGCTATGTTGTCATGGAAGAAGTCAAAGAAGAAGTGGTATTAGACATCTAATTCTATTCAACCAACAAAGGCCGTCTGAAAGATTACAACATTCAGACGGCCTTTATTTTAAATAGGCAAAAAAAAAAATGCACACATCCGACAGAATGTGTGCCAAGTCTACAAAGGAGAAATAGAGGAGAAACTATTAACTGACTACTCGAACCAGCTAACGAAACGAATTATGCAACAAGAGCTTCAACCGCGCAAGTATTTTTCTTGTAAAATTTCTTAACTATTCGATTTACAAATTTTAAATGTAATCATATTTCAATGCGGATAAAAAAATGCGCATACCGTTTCGATATGCGCCAAGTCTACAAAGGAGAAATAGAGGAGAAAAATCAAGCTGCATCAAGCAACTCAACGGCGCGAATTATCCTAGCCTTCTACCCCCCTGTCAACTGTTTTCCCATCTATTTTCAAGTATTTTGCTAAAAAACAACAAATCCGCTATTCCCCTCTTTTTCTTGCTATTTTCGCCCATATTTAAGAAATTTAGGGCCGTCTGAATCATATATTGCCACTAAAGATAAACGGCTCCATACTCACACATTCATCGTCCATATCAACCCAACCCAAAGACCATGACCACCCCACTTTCCCTTGCCGTTGTCGGCCATACCAACACAGGCAAAACCTCGCTCTTACGTACGCTTTTGCGCGACAGCACCTTCGGCGAAGTGAAAAACGCGCCATCCACCACGCGCCATGTCGAAGAAGCCCTCATCAACGATGGCGACGACAGCTTGGTTTACCTCTACGACACACCCGGTCTTGAAGATGCAGGCGGCGTGTTGGACTGGCTGGAAACCCATACATCCGCACGCGATGACGGCATTGAGCGCATCCAGCAATTCCTTAGCAATCATGAAGCGCATCACGAGTTTAACCAAGAGGCAAAAGTGCTGCGCCAAGTCATGCAAAGCGATATGGCCATGTACGTCATCGACGCGCGGGAACCCGTCCTCGACAAATACAAAGACGAGCTGACCATTTTGTCTTGGTGCGCCAAGCCCATCATGCCCGTGTTCAACTTCACCCAAAATCAAGACCTGACCGCTTGGACCAATATGCTCGCCCGTCGAACCCTGCATGTTTACGCCGGTTTCGATACCGTTGCATTCGACTTTGAAGGCGAAATCCGATTGTGGGACAACCTTGCCACCATGTTACCTAAGCGCGACATCCTCGACCGCCTCATCAATATGCGCCGTCGCGAGTGGCAACGGCTGGATACGGAAGCGCGTCGTGAAATTGCCGATTTTCTGCTGGATGCCGCCGCATTTACCCAAGAAATTGCCGAAAACGACGACCCTGCCCCGACTTTGGAAGTCATGCAATCGGAAATCCGCCAACTTGAGCGGCAAATGCAACAACGCCTGTTCACACTTTACCGCTTCTATCACGACGAAGTCGGCAGCGACAGCACATGGATGCCCAAAGCCTTCAAACAAGACCCGTTTGACAGCGAGTTGCTCAAACATTACGGCATCCGTACCGGTACCGGCGCAACCGCAGGCGCGCTCATCGGCTTAGGCTTGGACATTGCCACGCTTGGCGGCTCACTTGGTTTGGGTACGGCCATCGGCGGACTATTGGGCGGTATTTTGCCCAATGCCCAAGACATCACCGATAAAATCAACGGCCGACAAACCCTGCATACCGATCCGGAAACCCTTACCCTGCTCGCCGCACGCGCACTGGATTTGTTGCACGTCTTGCAAACGCGCGGCCATGCGGCTCAATCACACATCGAGCTAAAAGAACGCAAAGCGCCCTGGAATGCGGCCAAATTACCAAGCGAACTCAACAAAGCGCGCAGCAACCGCAAATGGTCTTCGCTCAACACACACCAGCCCGAAGCCAGCCGTAACGAACGCGCAGCCTATGTCGCCACTTTAAGCGAGAAATTAAAAGCTTAGAATTACCGCATAACAAAAAGGCCGTCTGAAATCCAAATGTTTCAGACGGCCTTTTAATCTTAGCAGGCAAATACTTATTCCGCAGCTTTGGTTTCGCGTTTCAAACCGCCGCCAAGTGCTTTATACAAGTCGGCAAGATTTTCCAAACGGGTCAGCTGATTGGCCAAAAGAGCAGTATCCGCGCTGTAACTGCTGCGCTCGGCATCCAGCAAATCCAATGCGCTGGATACGCCATGTTTGTAGCGCAGGCTGATGAGGCGCAGGCTGTCGTTGTAGGCGCGGCTTTGTTTGCTCAAAGCGTTATAGCTTTTATCCAGCTGTTCGCGTGCAACCAACGCATTGGAAACGTCTTTAAATGCGGATTGAACGGCGGCTTCATAAGCAACGATTTGTGCCTGTTGGCGCAGTTTGGCTACATCAAGATTGGCTTTGTTTGTACCCCAGTCAAAGATAGGCAGGGTGATGGACGGTGCAAAAGCCCAAACACCTGTGCCGCTCTTAAACAGGCCGCTCAACTCACCGGAAGCGGTACCGACCGAACCGGTCAGGCTGATGCGTGGGAAAAACGCCGCACGTGCCGCGCCGATATTGGCATTGGCTTGTTTGAGCGCATGTTCGGCCGCACGGATATCCGGACGGTTGAGCAACACGTCCGAACTCAAACCGGCAGGCAGCTTGGTCATTTTGAACTGCTTGCTCAAAGGCAGACCGGCAGGCAAGCCTTCGGGCAAAGGTTGATTAATCAACATAGCCAAGGAATTTCGCGCTTGCTCGCGGTTTTTTACCGCGAATGCGTAATCGGCTTTGGCCGATTCAATCAGCGCTTCCTGTTGGCGCAAATCAACGGCGGAAATCACGCCGGCCTTATGGCGTAATTGCGAGAGCTTGTAAGTCGCCTCACGGGTTTGCAATACGCGTTGTGCCAATGCCATGGTTTCTTCCGCGTAGCGTTCGTTAAAGTAGGCTTTGGCAACGGTAGAAATCAAGGTCAGATGGGCGGCATCGCGGTTTGCGGCCACATTGAAATAACCTTGCAACGCGGCTTCGCCGGTACTGCGAACACGGCCGAAAAGGTCGAGTTCATAAGAGGCTGCGCCCAAACCCACGCTGTATTGGCTGCTGACGCTGCCGCCGCTCAAGCTGCCTTGACGCGAACCTGTACCGCTGGCATTGACGGTTGGCAACAAGTTATTACGCGCAATCATGTATTGCTTGCGGTAGATTTCCGCATTCAGCGCGGCTGTACGCAAATCGGTATTGCGTGCCAATGCGATGTCGATCAGACGGTGAAGGCGCGGATCGGCAAAGTAATCTTGCCAACCCAATTCGGCGGCACGGATACCGTCGTCAACTGTGTCGTATTTAAACGTATCGGCCACGGCAACTTGAGGCTGTTCATATTTCGGCATCATGGTACAGGCTGACAAAGCCACGGCGGCGGCAACGGCGGTCAGTACAGGTTTGAATGTAATCTTCTTCATTTTAGAATCCTTTAGCATTTTGAGGCCGTCTGAAAAGTTTTCAGACGGCCTTTGCTTTAGTGCTTGTCTGAATCGTGTTTACCGTCTTCAATCATGCCGGCTTCAGCGGCGTGTTTGGCGGCCATCTCATGCTCGTGTGCAGTTTCTTTAAAGAATTTGCGCACAACCACATAGAACAAAGGCACAAGGAACACAGACAGAATCGTACCGATCAACATCCCCCAGAACACGGTCGTACCAATTGCACGTTGGCTGGCAGAGCTGGCACCGCTGGCAACATAGAGCGGTACCACACCCAAGATGAAGGCGAACGAAGTCATGATAATCGGGCGGAAACGCAAGTGTGCGGCGGCAAGTGCAGCTTCAAGCGCGCTCTTACCTTGCGCTTGCAGGTCTTTGGCAAACTCGATAATCAAAATCGCGTTTTTCGCACTCAAGCCCATTACGGTTACGAAACCGACTTGGAAGTAAATATCGTTGGCGTATGCCGGAATACTGCCCAGCAGTGCTTCAAACATGTTGCGGCCAGTTACGCCCAATGCCGCGCCAATCAAGCCCAACGGAATCACAAGGATAACCGCCAACGGGATAGACCAGCTTTCGTACAAAGCAGCCAATACCAAGAATACAGCGGCAGCGGCCAATGCGTACAACATGACAGTTTGCGAGCTACCCTTGGCCTCTTCACGAGACTGACCGCCCCATTCCAGACTGTAACCGCCGCCCATGTCATCAACCATTTGCTGTACCGCAGCCATGGCCTGACCGGAAGACACACCATTAACAGGCGAGCCGGAAAGCTCCATTGCAGGATAACCATTGAAGCGGACGCTTTGTTCCATACCGTTTTCCCAAGAAACAGTAGCAATGGTAGAAAGCGGTACGGCAACGCCGGATTTGTTCGGCACGGTCAGGTTCAGAATATCGGCAGGCTGCATACGGGCACTCGCATCAGCTTGTACCATCACGCGTTGCAGACGGCCTTGATTCGGGAAGTCGTTTACATAAGACGAACCCAGCGAGGTCGCCAACGCAGTACGGATATCAGAGAATGAAATACCTTGTGCGGCGGCTGCAGAACGATTGATGTCGATTTTCAACTGCGGCGCATCTTCCAAACCGCTCGCACGAACGGTACTTGGGTTAAACAAACCGCTTTTGCGCATTTTGTCAATCAGCTCATTGCGCTTGGCCAACAATGCAGCATGGCCGCTGTTGTTACGGTCTTGCAGGTAAATCGTCAAGCCGGAGCCTGTACCCAATTCCATAATGGCAGGAGGCACAATCGCCAAACCGAAACCGTCTTTCAGCGTAGCCATCATCATGCCGGTCAACTTACCGGAAATAGAAGTTGCATCGCTGCCCGGAGCAGTACGTTCGTTCCAGTCTTTCAGAATGACAAAGCCCAAAGCCATGTTTTGACCGGAACCTGAAAAACTGAAGCCGGAAACGGTAATGATGTTCTCAATCTCAGGTATAGATTTTGCCAGTTGAGTGATTTGAGCCAAAGTTGCATCGGTACGCTCTTTGGTAGCACCGGCAGGCAACTGCACGCTCAACATCAAGTTACCTTGGTCTTCAGACGGCAAGAAGGAAGTCGGCAGACGCATAAACAGGAATACGCCCACAACAGTCAAACCAATATAGACAACCATCATGCGCAAAGTCTTACGCAAGACTTTGGCAACCCAACCTTCGTAGCCGTGTGTCCAGTTGTCGAATTTCTTGTTAAACCAACCGAAGAAACCTTTTTTCTCTTCGTGATGACCATTCTGAATCGGCTTGAGCATGGTGGCACACAATGCCGGAGTCAGCGTCAAGGCAAGGAATGCGGAGAAGCCGATCGATGCCGCCATAGTCAGGGCAAACTGTTTGTAAATGTTACCGGTTGCACCGCTAAACATTGCCAGCGGCACAAATACGGACATCAACACGGCAGTAATACCGATCACCGCGCCGGAAATCTGACCCATCGCTTTTTTGGTTGCAGCCTTAGGCGACAGACCTTCGCTCGCCATAATACGCTCAACGTTTTCAACGACCACAATCGCATCATCGACCACAATACCGATCACCAATACCATCGCAAACATGGTCAATACGTTAATCGACATACCCATGTATGAGATGAAGGCAAAACCGCCCAACAGGGAAATCGGCACAACAATGGTCGGAATCAATGTATAGCGGATGTTTTGCAGGAAGAGATACATCACCAAGAATACCAATACGATGGCTTCCAAAAGTGTGTGGATCACTTTCTCAATCGAAATTTCCACAAATTTGGAAGTATCGTAAGGAACTTTCCAGCTCATGCCGTCTGGAAAATACTTCTGCAAAACCGCCATTTTTTCTTTCACGGCAGTCGCCGTTGCCAAAGCGTTACCGCTGTTAGACAACATCACTGCCATACCGGTGGTATTCACACCGTTCAAGCGGGTGGAAGAAGAATAGTCCTGCATACCCAAGCTGACTTTGGCAACCTCTTTCAGATAGACATTAGAACCATCTGTATTGGATACCAAAATGATGTTGCCGAACTCTTCAGCCGTACTCAACTGACCTTGCGCTGTAACGGTTGCCGAAATGGTCTGACCTGCAGCCGCCGGTAAAGAACCGATAGATCCTGCAGAAATTTGGATATTTTGAGTAGCCAGTGCGTTGGTTACCGTCCCAAAAGACAGGTTGTAGTTTTGCAGTTTTTTCGGGTCAACCCAAATACGCATAGCGCGTTGCGCACCAAACAATCGAACCTGACCCACGCCGTCGATACGTTGCAGCTCAGGCACGATATTGCGTTGCGCGTAGTCATTCATCTCCTCAATGGATTGCCTTTCGGAAGAAAGCATCACTACTTGCAAGAAGTTGGAACGCGCCTTAGATACGGTTACACCATATTGTTGTACTGTAGAGGGCAATGTGGACAATACTTCAGACAGTTTGTTCTGTACGTCTACTTGTGCCAAATCTTCATTGGTTTCCGGTGTAAACGTCAGACTGACGCTGCCGTTGCCGCTGGAATTGGCAGAAGTCGTCATATAGTCCAAACCTTCCACACCGTACATATTACGTTCGATAACGGCCAGCACGCTGTCTTCCATTACCTGAGCAGAAGCGCCCGGATAAGTAGCGGTCAAAGTAATGGTCGGCGCTGCAACGGACGGATATTGGGAAATCGGCAGCTTTTGAATGCCGAAAATACCCGCTGCGATGATAAAAATCGCAATCACCCATGCAAAGATGGGACGGTCAATAAAAAACTTAGACATTCACGCGTTCCTTATTTGGCTTCAGATGCAGCTTTAGCTTCAGGCTTGGCCTCGGATGCAGCCTGGCCGTCTGAAACTGCCGGTGTTGCTGCCGCAGCGTTTGCAGGCGGAGTCCATTCTTTCGGCGTTACCTTTTTAGCACCCGACATACCGGCAATGCTGATGCCTTCAACAATCACTTTATCGCCGTCTTTCAGGCCGTCTGTAATAATCCAGTTGGTACCTTGCTGTTGGGCAACGGTTACGACACGCGCTTCCATTTCGCTCTTGTCATTCACCACCATCACCGTATCTTGCGAACCACGGGTAACTGCCTGTTGCGGCACTACAAATGCATTATCCACTGCCACTTGCTCCATCAACACGCGCACATACAAGCCCGGCATCAAGATATTTCTGTCGTTAGGAATGGCGGCGCGCAAGGTAATTTGACCGGTCGTTTCGTTGACAGTCGGATCTGCAAACAGCAGACGGCCTTTTTCAGGGTAAACCGTACCGTCGTCAAATTTGATATCCACTGCAATCGCGCCGTTTGCCGCCAACAATTTGCCTTCGGCAACCTGTTGACGCAGTTTCATGACCTCACTCGCAGATTGGGTAATGTTGACATACATCGGATTGGTTTGTTGAATGGTGGCCAAAACAGTAGTATCGCCGGAATTGAGCAATGTACCTTCAGAAACTTTAGATTGACCGATGAAGCCAGAAATCGGCGCAGTAATGCGGGAGCGGTTCAGGTTGATACCGGCAGATTTGATGGCTGCTTGAGCGGATTTGACGCTTGCCTCTGCTGAACGCTTGGCCGTTACGGCCGCATCATATTCTTGTTGGCTGATGGCATCGGCGGCAACCAGCGGTTTGTATCGGGCCAGGTCGGCATTCGCTTTGGCCAAAGTAGCTTGCGCACTCGCCAACTGGGCGCGTGCGCTTTCTAAGTTTGCTTCATAAGTTGAGCTGTCGATTTGGTACAAAGGCTGACCGGCTTGCACATAGCTGCCCTCTTGGAACAGGCGTTTTTGCAGAATACCGCCGACTTGGGCGCGAATTTCCGCAGTACGCAATGATTCCAGACGGCCCGGCAACTCGGTTGTCAATGCAACGGTTTCCGGATGCACAGTGACCACGCGCACTTCAGGCGCAGGTTGTTTTTGCTGTTGCTGACTGCCTTGCGCCTGTTGGCCGGCTGCTTTTTCATCGCCTTTGCCGCAAGCGGAAAGCGCCAACGCAGTAGCTGCTGCAATTGCCGCAACACGCATCATTTTAGAAGCATAAAGAGCCATAATTTTCCTATCTCTATGATAAATAAGGGTTTGACTAATTAAAAATTGATTACTTTAATCTCATATTTCACAAGCAGAAATTGCCTGTTTTTATGAAAAACAGGCTGATTATATAGTGTTGAGAAACACTATCAAGTACTAAATTAAATTATACATACATTCTTGCATGTTCAGAAGTAATTTTTTATAATCCGCACCATAAATTTACATTTCCTACAAAAAAACCATGAGAAGCACCAAAACCGAAGCTTTAAAAACCAAAGAATATCTCATGCTTGCCGCATTAGATACGTTTTATCAGAAAGGCATTGCCCGCACTTCGCTCAACGAAATCGCCCAAGCCGCAGGCGTAACGCGCGGCGCGCTGTATTGGCATTTCAAAAACAAAGAAGATTTGTTTGACGCTTTGTTCCAACGGATTTGCGACGACATCGAAAGTTGCATAAAGGAGGATTCAAACAACAATAACGAACAGGCTTGGTCAAGCTTCCGCCTGACCCTGACCCGTTTTTTCGAGCGCCTGCAACACAACGAGCTTCACTATAAATTCCACAGCATTTTGTTTTTAAAATGCGAACACACCGAGCAAAACGAGGCGGTCATTGCCATCGCTAAAAAACACCAATCACTATGGCGTGAAAAAATTGTTGCCGTCCTGACTGATGCGGTACAACAAAAAGCGTTGGCGGATAATTTAGATACCGATATGGCGGTCATCTTCATCAAGTCTTCATTAGACGGCTTGATTTGGCGCTGGCTTTCTTCAGGTCAAGGTTTCGATTTGGCGCAAACCGCCCCCCGCATGATTGAAATCATCATTGATACATTGGAAAACCATCCGCAATTAAGAAAACAATCATAAACATCAAAAATAAAAGGCCGTCTGAAACTTTTAATGTTTCAGACGGCCTTTTGGTTCAAACCTAATTAACGTGTTACCGGTTTGTAACGGATACGTTTCGGTTTCGCGCCCTCTTCGCCCAAACGGCGTTTCTTATCTGCTTCGTATTCCTGATAGTTGCCGTCAAAGAACACCCATTTAGAGTCGCCTTCACAAGCCAAGATATGCGTAGCGATACGGTCGAGGAACCAGCGGTCGTGCGAAATGACCATCACGCTACCGGCAAATTCCAACAATGCGTCTTCCAACGCGCGCAGAGTTTCTACGTCGAGGTCGTTGGACGGTTCGTCCAGCAGCAAGACATTGCCGCCGCTCAACAAGGTTTTTGCCAAGTGCAGACGGCCGCGTTCGCCGCCCGACAATTGACCTGCGATTTTGCTTTGGTCGCTGCCTTTGAAATTAAAGCGTCCCAAATATTGACGGGCAGGAATTTCAAACTGACCAACCTGTAAAATGTCGCGGCCTTCGGCGATGTTGTCGAACACGGTTTTATCGTTTTGCAAACCTTCGCGGCTTTGGTCAATCAGGCTCATTTTCACGGTTTGGCCGATTTTCACTTCGCCGGAATCAGGCTGCTCTTTGCCCGAAATCATTTTAAACAGCGTAGATTTACCCGCGCCGTTCGGACCGATGATGCCAACAATCGCGCCCGCAGGCACTTTGAAGCTCAAATCGTCAATCAGCACTTTATCGCCAAACGACTTGGAAACATTCACAAATTCAATTACTTCGTTACCCAAACGCTCGGCGACGGGAATAAAGATTTCCTGCGTTTCATTGCGTTTTTGGTATTCGTAGTTGCTCATTTCTTCAAAACGA
Source organism: Neisseria sp. P0020.S003 (assembly GCF_051957095.1). Classification (NCBI taxonomy): domain Bacteria; kingdom Pseudomonadati; phylum Pseudomonadota; class Betaproteobacteria; order Neisseriales; family Neisseriaceae; genus Neisseria; species Neisseria sp. P0020.S003. Next base: position 26,759 of record NZ_JBQCWU010000016.1, read on the forward strand.
GCCAAACGCGCTTTGGACTTAGCTTGGCGGCCTTTGGCATTTTGGCGCACCCACTCCAATTCCTGCTTCATCGCTTTCACGCGCGCGGCTTCGGATTTCGCCTCGTTTTCCAAGCGTTTTTCTTTCTGCTCCAGCCAAGACGAGTAATTGCCTTTCCACGGGATACCGTGTCCGCGGTCGAGTTCCAAAATCCATTCGGCGGCATTGTCGAGGAAATAGCGGTCGTGCGTTACTGCAACGACTGTACCAGGGAAGCGTACGAGGAATTGCTCCAGCCATTCCACCGATTCCGCGTCCAAGTGGTTGGTCGGCTCATCAAGCAAAAGCATATCAGGCTTGCTCAACAAGAGTTTGCACAAGGCAACGCGGCGTTTTTCACCACCGGACAAATTGCCGATTTTGGCATCCCAATCAGGCAGGCGCAACGCGTCGGCAGCGATTTCCAATTCATGCTCTGCACCGCCGCCGGTAGACGAACCCACCGCAATAATCGCTTCCAAACGGCCTTGTTCTTCCGCCAACGCGTCAAAATCCGCATCAGGATTGGCGTACTCGGCATACACTTCTTCCAAGCGTTTCTGCGCGGCAGCCACTTCGCCCAAGCCGCTTTCCACTTCCTCGCGCACGGTTTTTTCAGGATCAAGCTCAGGCTCTTGCGGCAGATAGCCGATTTTAATGCCGCCCATTGGTACGGCTTCGCCCTCAAATTCTTTATCCACGCCCGCCATAATCCGCAGTACAGTAGATTTACCCGCACCGTTCAAACCGAGCAAACCGATTTTTGCACCGGGGAAAAATGAAAGGGAAATGTCTTTAATAATGGTTTTTTGCGGCGGCACAACCTTGCTCACGCGCAGCATAGAATAGACGTATTGTTGGGACATAGTTTTCTCGTTTCCGTCAAACAAATTTCAGACGGCCCATTTTAACCTATTGCCCAAATACTTGCTTGTTCAAATGCCGTCTGAAAATAGAAATAAGCATCAAAATATACACCGAGCCGAACCGATACCCTCATTGCCTTACGGTATCAATGCCAAACCGCAGAAAATTTGATTTAAGCCAGTTTATCCTTGAACTGGCATTGCCAATATCCGGCGCACTTCATAAAATGCACCCATATCCTTGAAAGTACGCACACAAACAATAACGACAGAGAACACCACACCAAGGAACATTTCAGATTTCTCAATAAAAATACTTTTTAAAAAAAGGATTTACCTCATGTCGGAACATACGCAAAAAACAGCAAAACAAGGTTTGCCGTCACTGGCAAAAAGTACGATTTGGATGCTGAGCTTCGGCTATCTCGGCGTTCAGACGGCCTTTACCCTGCAAAGCTCGCAGATGAGCCGCATCTTCCAGACGCTCGGCGCCGACCCGCACAGCCTCGGCTGGTTCTTTATCCTGCCGCCGTTGGCGGGGATGCTGGTGCAGCCGATTGTCGGCCATTACTCCGACCGCACTTGGAATCCGCGCCTGGGCGGCCGCCGTCTGCCGTATCTGCTTTACGGCACGCTGATTGCGGTCATCGTGATGATTTTGATGCCAAACTCGGGCAGCTTCGGCTTCGGCTATGCGTCGCTGGCGGCCTTATCGTTCGGCGCGCTGATGATTGCGCTGTTGGACGTGTCCTCCAATATGGCAATGCAGCCGTTTAAGATGATGGTTGGCGACATGGTCAATGAGGAGCAGAAAAGCTACGCCTACGGGATTCAGAGCTTCTTGGCGAATACGGGCGCGGTTTTGGCGGCGATTCTGCCGTTTGTGTTTGCGTATATCGGTTTGGCGAACACTGCCGAGAAAGGCGTCGTGCCGCAGACCGTGGTCGTAGCATTCTATGTGGGCGCAGCCTTACTGATTATTACCAGTGCGTTCACCATCTTCAAAGTCAAAGAATATGATCCGGAAACCTACGCCCGTTACCACGGTATCGACGTGGCTGCAAATCAGGAAAAAGCTAACTGGTTCGAACTCTTAAAAACCGCACCTAAAGCGTTTTGGACAGTCACTTTGGTGCAATTCTTCTGCTGGTTCGCCTTCCAATATATGTGGACTTACTCGGCAGGCGCGATTGCAGAAAACGTTTGGCAGACAACCGATGCCTCTTCCGTAGGCTATCAGGAAGCGGGCAACTGGTATGGCGTTTTGGCGGCGGTACAATCCATTGCTGCCGTTATCTGCTCGTTTATTCTGGCAAAAGTACCGAATCAATACCATAAAGTCGGTTATTTCGGTTGCTTGGTTTTAGGCGCGCTCGGTTTCTTCTCTATCTTCTTCATCCACAATCAATACGCATTAATCCTGTCTTATACCTTAATCGGTATTGCGTGGGCAGGTATCATTACCTATCCTTTGACGATTGTAACCAATGCCCTCTCCGGCAAACACATGGGTACTTATTTGGGTCTGTTTAATGGCTCTATCTGTATGCCTCAAATCGTCGCCTCCCTGCTGAGCTTTATCCTCTTCCCTATGCTGGGCAGCCATCAGGCAACCATGTTCTTGGTTGCAGGCGCAGTCTTGCTGCTGGGAGCCTTCTCAGTATGTCTGATTAAAGAGACCCACGGCGAATAATCCATCCATACCGTCGACAAAGGCCGTCTGAAACCTTTACCGAACTTACAATTTTAATAACAGGAGCTTTACGATGTACACAAGAATCATGGAAATCAGCCCTTGGACGCTGCGTTCGGCAAAACTGGAAAAAGAACACAAACGGCTGCAAGAGAGCCTGACTAGCTTGGGCAACGGCTATATGGGTATGCGCGGCAGCTTTGAGGAAACCTACTCCGCCGACAGCCACTTGGGCACCTACATCGCCGGCGTGTGGTTCCCCGACAAAACCCGCGTCGGCTGGTGGAAAAACGGCTACCCCAAATATTTCGGCAAAGCCATCAACGCGCTCAATTTCAGCAAAGTTAAAATCTTTGTCGACAATCAGGAAGTGGACTTAGCGAAAAACGATGTTGCCGATTTCTCCGTCGAACTCGATATGCAGCACGGCGTGTTGCGCCGCTCGTTCACCGTATTCGGCGTGCGTTTCGATGTGTGCAAATTCCTGTCCGTCGCGCAAAAAGAACTGGCTCTCATCCGCTGGGAAGCCGTATCCGTTGACGGCAAAACCCACCAAGTCCGCATCGATTCCATCATCGACGCCGACGTGAAAAACGAAGACTCCAACTACGAAGAAAAATTCTGGCAGGTATTGGACAAAGGTGTTTCAGACGACCGCTCCTACATTGCCACCCAAACCGTCGCCAATCCCTTCGGCGTGGAACAATTCATCGTCAACGCCGAGCAAACCTTCGCCGGCAGCTTCAAAGCCCTCGGCGGCAGCCAAACCGACTGGCAGGTCTCCAATTCTTTTGAAGCCGAAGTCGGCAGCACGCCCGAAACCTTTGAAAAACGCGTGATTGTTACCACCAGCCGCGATTATCAAGGCTTGGAAGCAGTGAAAGCCGCAGGCCGCGCCTTGTCGGAAAAAATCGCAGGCGTTGCGTTTGAAACCTTGCTGGACGCGCACAAAGCGGGCTGGCTGCACCGCTGGGAAATTGCCGACGTGGTCATCGAAGGCAGCGACGAAGCGCAGCAGGGCATCCGCTTCAACCTGTTCCAACTGTTCTCCACCTACTACGGCGAAGACGCGCGCCTGAACATCGGCCCCAAAGGCTTTACCGGCGAAAAATACGGCGGCGCGACCTATTGGGACACCGAAGCCTATGCCGTGCCGCTTTACCTCGCACTGGCTGAACCCGAAGTTACCCGCAACCTGCTGCAATACCGCCGCAACCAACTGCCGCAGGCGCAACATAACGCGCGCGAACAGGGCTTGGCGGGCGCACTCTATCCGATGGTAACGTTTACAGGCATTGAGTGCCACAACGAATGGGAAATCACCTTCGAGGAAATCCACCGCAACGGCGCGATTCCTTACGCCATCTACAACTACACCAACTACACCGGCGACGAAAGCTATCTTGCCAAAGAAGGCTTGGAAGTCTTGGTCGAAGTATCCCGCTTCTGGGCGGACCGCGTCCACTTCTCCAAACGCAACGGCAAATACATGATTCACGGCGTAACCGGTCCGAACGAATACGAAAACAACATCAACAACAACTGGTACACCAACACCCTTGCCGCATGGGTATTGGATTACACCAGAGAAGCCTTGGCGAAATACCCGCGTCCGGATTTGAACGTGAGCGCCGCCGAGTTGGAAAAATGGGCGGACATCAGCGCGAATATGTACCGTCCGCATGACGAAGAACTCGGCGTATTCGTCCAACACGACGGCTTCCTCGACAAAGACATCCGCCCCGTGTCCGCGCTTTCGCCCGACGATTTGCCGCTCAACCAGAAATGGTCGTGGGACAAAATCCTGCGTTCGCCCTTCATCAAACAGGCGGACGTATTGCAAGGCATCTACTTCTTCGGCGACCATTTCAATATCGACGAAAAACGCCGCAACTTCGACTTCTACGAACCGATGACCGTGCACGAAAGCTCGCTGTCGCCGTGTATCCACGCCATCCTCGCCGCCGAACTGGGCAAAGAAGAAAAAGCCGTGGAAATGTACCAGCGCACCGCCCGCCTGGACTTGGACAACTACAACAACGACACCGAAGACGGCCTACACATCACCTCCATGACCGGCTCGTGGCTCGCCATCGTCCAAGGTTTCGCCCAAATGAAAACCTGGGGCGGCAAACTCAGCTTCGCACCGTTCCTGCCGAGTGCGTGGACAGGCTACGCCTTCCACATCAACTACCGAGGCCGTCTGATTAAAGTCGCCGTCGGCAAAGAAAACGTGGTCTTCACCCTGCTCAAAGGCGAGCCGTTCGATTTGCAGGTGTATGGCAAAGACATCACGCTCAACGGCAGCCACACCGTTGCATTGGAAAAATAAGGAGGGCGCAAAATGACTTTTACCGCAGTCTTATTTGACCTCGACGGCGTCATCACCGATACCGCCGAATACCACTACCGCGCATGGAAAAAGCTCGCCGAAGAACTGGGCATCAGCATCGACCGCAAGTTTAACGAGCAGCTCAAAGGCGTGTCGCGCGACGATTCGCTCAAACGCATCCTCGCGCACGGCGGCAAAACCGTCAGCGAAGCCGAGTTCGCCGAACTGACCCGCCGCAAAAACGACAACTACGTCGAGATGATTCAGGCAGTCAAACCCGAAGACGTGTATCCCGGCATTTTGCCGCTGCTGGAAGCATTGAAAGCAAACGGCAAAAAAATCGCCCTCGCGTCTGCCAGCAAAAACGGCCCGTTCCTGCTGGAACGCATGGGGCTGACCCACTTCTTCGACGCCGTCGCCGACCCTGCCGCCGTCGCGCATTCCAAACCCGCCCCCGACATCTTCCTCGCCGCCGCCGAGGGCGTGGGCGCGGATATCCGCCAATGCATCGGCATCGAAGACGCCGCAGCAGGAGTAGCCGCCATCAAAGCCTCCGGCGCCTTGCCTATCGGAGTGGGCAAAGCCGAAGACTTAGGCAGCGACATCGCGCTGGTGTCCGGCACCGCCGAGCTGACCTACGCCTACTTGCAAAACGTGTGGGCACAGTCGGGCAGGTAAAATACTAAGGAAGTAAAAAGGCCGTCTGAAAACTGGATTTCAGACGGCCTTTATTCTAAAAGTTTCCAGACGACGTTTGAGGTCTTCTGAAAGTTTGAAACAGTGGTGAGAACGACAGACAACGCGTGCGTGCGTACCGCACACACCCTACACCTCGGTTTTAAAGTTTGTGCCGCCGCAGGTAAGGTGTGTGGCACAGCCACGCACGCGGTTGGTGGAGATGCAGGCTACGGCTTGCTGCGAAAAATCCACCCCGAAGGCGCGTTCTACACCTGGTTCGACTACCGCGGCGCCATGTTCCAACGCAAACTCGGCCAGCGCATCGACCACATCCTCAGCAGCCCCGAACTCGCCGCTACCCTTACCGATGTCACCGTCGACCTAGAAACCCGCGCCCAAGAACGCCCCAGCGACCATGCGCCGGTAATCGCCGAGTTTGACTGTTAGATTTTGAAGCAATATGAACAATAAGGCCGTCTGAAAACTGGATTTCAGACGGCCTTTGCGCTAAAAAGTTTTCAGAGAACGTTTGAGGTTGTCTGAAAGTTTGAAACAATGGTTTGAACAGCAAAAAACGCGTGCGTGCGTACCGCACACACCCTACACATCGTTTTTAAAGTTTGTGCCGTTCGCAGGTAGGGTGAGTGGCGTAGCCACGCACGCGGTTGGTATGGATGCAGGCTGCTGCCTGTTGAGATATTAAGTCTAACTTTCTTGTGATTTGAAATGCTGCATTAACTCTTTGGCAATATCATCAAATACAGCTTGATGATTTTTTATTTTGTCTAAAGCATCAGAAAGCGGCTGCAAAGCCTGATCCTCATAATCAGGGTATTCTTCAATCAACAGTTTTAAGTCAAGTTGGATAGATAAAAAAATTGTACGGTGTTCACTTGATCCCACTATATATTGAAACCCCACTTCCTTTAATTCAGGGTAATTTGCAAATTGATCTTGCATAAATTGCTTGGCTGTTTTGGCGGTAAAATTAAAATAATCTTGATTAAATCCAAAATGAATACCGTACTCGATAGTCTCACCATTGTCATATTTGGCAATGCCTGTAAAAGCACTTAACCAGCTATAATCAATATCTATATTAGATTTTTTATTATCATATTTTTCACTCAAACAATACCAGATAGCATCTTGATTTTTTTTGTTACCAGGGTTTTTATGCCACCCGCTATTTTTCTTAAAATCCTCATACCAAGCGTTAAACTGATTTTCAATTTTCTCGTAAAACTGGACATCTATTTGTACCAAAAAACTATAAGATTTTTCCAACATTTCCAAGTTACTTAAAACTAACTTACCCAGTTCTCTTTCTACATTTTCCATAAATATTCCTTTCTTCAAAGGGTTTCAAAATGGCGAGCCAAAGATAAAAATATCATTTTTCGAAAACTTTGTGCTTGATTCAATTCGTCATAGATAGTTTTTCTTATACTTTTAGCAATATCTTTCCAGCTTAAAACTACTACCTGCTTATGTAGGCTTTCATCTAAGGGGAGATAGCATCCTCTAGTCAGATACAATAAACATTTATGCGGTTCAGAAGATTTGTCCAAGATATCCTGATACCTTTTTAATTGGCTTGTTTTACCGTCATACATTTCAGCAGCATCCACCTTCGCCTCAATTATCAAACGGCAATTTCGGCTCTTAATATCAATATCAAAACGTTCCGAAATATTGCCACATTGTAAGGTTTCCTGATTAGTGGAGAAGCTTTCTTGCGTCAAATATGGAATAATTTCAGCAATACTGGCTTGTTGATTCAAATTTTCAAGCAGATTGAGTAGAAATTTTCTCCCAAATCCGTGATCTGCATGCATATCAAGCAGCCAGCACAATACTTTGCAATTGCGCACTTCATAGCGACCGAACTCTGCAAATTGCCAGATATTCATGGTCATACCACTGGATTTTAACTGTTGATAAGCTATATCAAATTCTTTCATAAAGGTCTGAAATTCAATATGTAAAATAGCCTTGGAATCATCAATGGTTGGTATGTTTTTTTTGCTCAGCAACAGTAAAGAATTTAAGCGATTAAATTCATTTAAAAAATGATTAAGCTGATCAATTAAATTATGTGTTCCCATGTACTTCTTTCTAGTCACTCAGCCCCAAAAAGTAGATTCTCTTTAATCCCCCGAATCCTATCCTGCAACACAGCCGAATCTTCAAACTGCAAATCCCTGGCCGCCTGCTGCATAGCTTTTTCCAATTTCGCGATTTCTTTAATTGCGTCTTCATCGTTGTGAATCTCGCCGACTTTAACCTTATTTTTACCTTTCAGACGGCCTTTAATATTTCCAATCAACCCAACGTTACCATCTCAATCTGTTCCATACTCCTACCCAAGAAGCGTTCGCCGATGGTGCGGAAGCGCAGTGGGATATCGCTGACGTAGAAGCGGTAATCCGGATTGTCGTTTTCTGTATTCAGCAAACCTGCTTGCGCTAAGGCTTTGGCAGTGGCTTCGGCGGTGGTGATGGCGGAATCGACCAAGGTAACGTTTTGTGCTTCACGGCCGATAAGCGGTTTGAGCAGTGGGAAGTGGGTGCAACCCAACACCAGCGTGTCGATGTCGTCGGCCAAGAGTGGCTTCAGGTATTCGCGCACGGTCAGGCGGGTGACTTCGTGATCGAGCCAGCCTTCTTCCACCAATGGCACAAGCAGGGGTGCGGCTTGCGTGCGCACCAGCGTGTCGTTGTTTTTCGAATGGATGGCGCGCGCGTAGGCATTGCTGTTGACGGTGGTATTGGTCGCGATAATGCCGATTCGGTTGTTTTTGGTGGTTTGCAAAGCGGCTTCAGCACCGGCGGAGATCACATCCAATACAGGCATATTGCCTGCTTTTTGGCGGATTTTCTGTCCGGCAACGGCGGCGATGGTGTTGCACGCGATAACCAGTGCTTTGACATCGTTTTCCAGCAGGAAATCAACAATCTGCATGGCGAAGGTTTCAATGGTGGCTCGGGATTTGGTGCCGTAGGGAACGCGTGCGGTATCGCCGAAATAGATGATGTTTTCCATCGGCAGGCGTTCCATCAGGGCGCGGACGTTGGTCAAGCCGCCGACGCCGGAATCGAATACGCCGATGGGGCGTTGTTTGCTGGTACTCATGGTTAATTTCTTCAATATAAAGTTGAGGCCGTCTGAAACCGTTTTTCAGACGGCCTGAAGGTTAAACATATTCTTTTTTATCGTTTTCCACCCAAGCCTGATGCGAGCAAACCCACAACAGCACGATACCGCACACGGTCGAGCTCAACATCATACCGGCCATCACCAAGGCGGAACCATTATGCAGCCAAGTCGTTGCCATGCCGACCGATGCGCCGATAAGGGATTGGAACACGCCTAAAACCGCATTTGCGCTGCCGCCCTCTGCGCTGAAATAGCTCATAAAACAGGCCTGAGTGTTCGCACCGACCAAGCCTTGCGTACCGACTGAAAACATCACACATGGCACTAAAGCCCACAAAGGCGGCAGAGACAGTGACAACACCAAAACCGTCATCAACAGATTGGCGGCGAATTGGACGATAATGCCCCATTTGAGGATGTTTTGCGGATGTGTACCGGTTTTCAAACGCCATGCGGTAACGCGGTTAAACGACATCATGGTAATGATATTGAGCGCAAATATCCAAGCATATTGGTTTGGTGAAACATGATACAGATGTTGGTACACAAACGACGATTCGGTCAAAAAGGCAAACATCGAACCAAAACTGAAAGCTTGGAAAAACAAATAGCCCATCGCGGCGCGCGTCCTCAAAACGCGTTTAAACCTGCCGGCCACCACGCCGAACACGTCCATGCTGATTTTACCTTTTTGGTGCGGCTTGGGCAGGAAATACCACATCAAACCCCAAAGCAGCAGCGAATAGCAGGCCAGAAAGCCGAAAATCATGCGCCAGCCGCCCAAATTCTGCAAGCCAGCACCAATCATCGGCGCCATCAATGGCACAATCATCAGAATAATGCCGATTAAGGCAAACATCTGCGCGGCTTTGCGTCCGGAATAATAATCGCGCACCATCGCGCCGGAAATCACCACGGTCATCCCCGCGCCAAATGCCTGCAAGGCACGCAAGTTCAGCAGCTGCTCGACATTATTCACCATCGTCAAACCGACAACGGCGGCAAAGTAAATGCTCAAGCCCACCAAGGCGACAGGTTTGCGGCCTTTAATATCCGAAATCGAACCGCCGACCACCTGACCAAACGCCACGCCAAACATAAAAAAGCTCAGGCTTTGCTCAATGCGGTGGATGTCTGAACCCAGCGACTTCGCCATTTCGGGAATCGCAGGCAGATAAGCATCGACAGAAAACGGCATCAGCGCGACCAACATCGCCATCAGCACGGCCATGGTTTTTTCACCCAAAGGGGCTTGTTGTGCAGTCATTCCGACTTTCGCTTTCGTAAAAAATATTCAAAAAACAAAGAAAACAACCGCCTTGTCAGACGGTTGCGGATTGGATGAAATTATAGCAGATTTCAACCTTGTCCAATCACTGCAAAAAAACCCTTGCAAAACTTAAGGCCGTCTGAAACTTTGCTTGGTTGAATCCCCTCGCCGCAAACGTTAAAATGCTTGTTTTTTTTAAGACAACAAATTGTTTCACATCACGGATTCTAAGGAATAATCATGACTACATTTCAAATTGCGCGTGCCGACGGGAAAACGCTCGAAATCCAAGGCAAAATGGCCAACCGCCACGGCTTGATCGCCGGTGCGACCGGTACGGGTAAAACCGTTACCCTGCGCCGCATGGCTGAAGCCTTCAGCAGCGAAGGCATCCCTGTATTCTTGGTCGATGTCAAAGGCGATTTGTCGGGCATCACGCAAGCCGGTGCCAACAGCGGCAAAGTGGGCGAACGCATTGCCGAGTTTGATTTGGGTGAACAATGGCTGCAAAATTTCCCCGTGCGCTTTTGGGATGTTTACGGCGAAACCGGTATTCCCGTACGCGTCACCGTTTCAGAAATGGGCCCTATGCTTTTGGCACGCCTGATGAATCTGAACGACACGCAAGAAGGCCTGCTCAACCTCGTATTCAAAGTTGCAGACGACAGAGGCTGGCACATTCTGGACTTAAAAGACCTGCGCAGCATGTTAAAACACGTTTCCGACCACGCTTCGGAATACCGCACGCAATACGGCAACGTTTCTGCCGCCAGTATCGGCGCGATTCAACGCCAACTGCTGACTTTGGAAAACGAAGGCGCAGAAAAATTCTTCGGCGAACCTTCCCTCAACCTGCAAGACTGGATGCAAACCGACAACGGCAAAGGCATCATCAACATCCTCAACTCCGAAAAACTGATGCGCTCGCCGCGTATGTACAGCGCGTTTTTGCTGTGGATGCTGGCAGAATTGTTTGAAACCCTGCCCGAAGTCGGCGACTTGGACAAACCAAAATTCGTGATGTTCTTCGACGAAGCGCATTTGATGTTCGACAATGCCGCCAATGCACTGGTCGAACAAATCGAACAAGTCGTGCGCCTGATCCGTTCCAAAGGCGTGGGCGTATATTTCGTTACCCAAAACCCGCTCGACTTGCCCGATACCATTCTCGGCCAACTGGGTAACCGCGTGCAACACGCCCTGCGCGCTTTCACGCCGCGCGACCAAAAAGCAGTCAAAGCCGCCGCCGAAACCTTCCGCAGCAATCCAAACATCAAAGTTGCCGAAGCGATTGCCGAACTCGGCGTCGGCGAAGCCCTCGTTTCCTTCCTTGATGAAAAAGGTATGCCTGAGCCGGTAGAACGCGCCCTCATCCTGCCGCCGCAATCCGCCCTGACCCCGCTTGCCGCAGAAGAGCGCAACCGTTTGTTCCAAAACGACGATTTGTATCCAACCTACAAAGACATGGTGGACAACTACTCCGCTTTTGAAGCATTGGCCGAAGCAGATAGCCAGGCTGCCGCTGAAAAAGAAGCCGCAAATGCCGCCAAAGAACAGGAAAAAGCGCAAAAAGCTGCAGAAAAAGAAGCTGCCAATGCCGATCCCGGCATCCTCGGCGGACTGATCGGCGGCTTAAGCGGCGGACGTAAAAAATCCGGCCAAGGTTTGGGCTACAACGTTGCCGACGCCATCGGCAGCCAAATCAACCGCCAAGTAACCAACGCCATTTCCCGCAGCGTAATGGGCATTATTAAAAATATGTTCAAATAATCAGCCTGCAAACATACTGCCTTTATTGCAATAGCCGCAAGTCGGATACTTGTATCCGACACCTTGCTTTCAGACGGCCTCAAAGCAGCCTGAAAACAAGCCAAGTGCCCGCCAAACAGGAAAACACGCCATGCCCCAAACCGTTACCCTTGTGCTGTACGACCCCGCACACGCCGCCGATTTGGACTACCGTCTGCACGGAGAGCAAGCACAATACTCGGTTTCGCCCCAAGAGCGGCTGCAAAACGGCCGGTTCGCCGCGCCCGACTGTTTGGCCGTAACCATTTTGTGCCAAAACCGCCCCATCGGATTTTTCATCCTTGATAAAGGCAGCGACCGCCTTACTTACAGCGCCAACCCCCGCGCCGTATTGCTGCGCTCGATGTCGGTCAACCCCGCATATCAGGGTCAAGGCTGCGCCCGCGCGGCGCTGGCTGACGATAAATTGGCGCCGCTCATCCGCAGCATATTGCCCGACTGCGACGAAATCGTGTTCGGCGTACACCACGCCAACCGCGCCGCCATCGGCCTGTACCAAAGCTGCGGATTTGCCGATACGGGGCGAACCTTTATGGGCACAAAGGGGCTGCAATATATTTACAGCAAAACGATTCGGTAAAAGGCCGTCTGAAAAACTGAAAACGACCGGTTTCCAACTCCCTCTCCTGCGCTCGCGCGGGGGAGGGTTGGGGAGGGGGTGGCGTTTCACAGAAACGCTTTGCCGCCGCCTCGTAATGTTCCCGAAGCCGCAAACGCCCCCACCCTAGCCCTCCCCCGCAAGCAGGAGAGGGAACGAATAGGCCGTCCGCACCCAAAAGACCCCAAAAATGACCGCTAAAACCCTGTTCAAAGCCATCAAAAAACGCCTGCAAACGCTGCGCATCCGTGCGGGCAAGGCGTGGCTCGACCGTGCGCCGGTGCCGTCTGAAAAGCCGCTTGCGCCGGAGAATATCGGCGGCATTCTGTTTTTGCGCCAAGACGGCAAAATCGGCGACTACATCGTCAGCTCGTTTGCCTTTCGCGAAATCAAAAAATCCGCGCCGCACATCCGCATCGGCGTGGTCTGCACCGAGGCCAACCGCAGCCTGTTTGACGCCAATCCGCATATCGACGCGGTGCATATTGTCCAAGCCAAAAGCAGCCGCTCGTATCGGGAAACCGGCCGCTCGATTGCAGGGCAATATGATGTCGTTATCGATCCCACCGTATTGGTGCGCAACCGCGATTTGGTTTTAATCCGCAGCATCAGCGCGCCCTACAACATCGGCTTTGCCAAAGAAAACTACCACATTTTCAACCGCAACATCGCCGATAAAAAACAGCATTAAAGGCCGTCTGAAAATCAATTTCAGACGGCCTTTTATTTATCAATCCAATCAGTTTTTCATCGATTGAACCGGAGCCGGGATTCTACCGCCTCGGTTGACGAACACTTCGCATGAGCCTTCTTTGACCGGCATTACAGGCGCGTGGCCCAACAGGCCGCCAAACTCAACGCTGTCGCCGACGGTTTTGCCGGTTACCGGAATAATACGCACGGCGGTGGTTTTGCTGTTGATCATGCCGATGGCGGCTTCGTCGGCGATGATGCCGGAAATCGTGTGCGCAGGCGTGTCGCCGGGAACGGCAATCATGTCCAAACCAACGGAGCAGACGGCTGTCATGGCTTCGAGTTTGTCCAGTGTCAGCACACCGGCTTCGGCAGCCGCAATCATGCCCTCGTCTTCCGAAACAGGGATAAATGCGCCGCTCAAACCGCCGACCGCGCTGGAAGCCATCATGCCGCCTTTTTTCACAGCATCATTCAGCAATGCCAAAGCCGCTGTCGTGCCGTGCGTACCGCAGACGCTCAAACCCATTTCTTCAAGAATGCGTGCCACTGAATCGCCGACTGCAGGGGTTGGCGCCAATGACAAGTCGAGAATACCAAACGGGATATTCAGCATTTTTGAGGCTTCGCGGCCGATGAGTTCGCCCACGCGGGTGATTTTGAAAGCTGTTTTCTTCACTACTTCCGCAACTTCGGTCAATGTCGTTGCATCTGAATTTCCCAACGCGGCTTTTACGACACCCGGGCCGGATACGCCAACATTGATAATGGCATCCGCTTCGCCCGAACCATGAAACGCGCCCGCCATAAACGGGTTGTCTTCCACTGCATTACAGAACACAACAATTTTGGCGCAGCCGAAACCTTCGGGCGTGATTTCGGCCGTGCGTTTGATGGTTTCGCCTGCCAGCTTGACCGCATCCATATTGATACCGGCACGCGTACTGCCGATATTGATGGAGCTGCACACGATATCGGTAGTCTTCATCGCTTCGGGAATAGAACGGATCAGCACTTCGTCCGAAGGAGACATGCCTTTTTGCACTAACGCGGAAAAGCCGCCGATAAAGGACACGCCGATGGCTTTGGCAGCCTTGTCCAAAGTCTGCGCCACACTGACGTAAGAGTCGGCTTTGGTCGCCGCCGCGATTTGGGCAATCGGCGTAACCGAAATACGCTGATTCACAATCGGTACGCCGTATTTGGCAGACAGATATTTTGCCGTCGCCACCAACTCCTTGCCGACTGTAGTGATTTTATTGTAAATATTTTGGTTCAACACATTGATATCGCTGCTGATACAGTCGTGCAGATCAATGCCGATGGTAATGGTGCGCACGTCAAAATTCTGGTCGGCCACCATTTTGACGGTTTCTAAAATCTCGCCGGATTGAATACTCATGGCTCTCCCTCCGACTTAAATACGGTGCATGGTTTGGAAAATTTCTTCGTTTTGCATGCGGATATCAAGCGCGAGTTTTTTGCTCTCTTCCGCAAACAAATCCAAAACTTCTTGACGCGATTTGGTGCATTTTGAAGTGTCCACCAAAATAATCATGGTAAAAAAATCGTCCATCAGCTGTTGGCTGATATTGAGAATATTGATTTGGTTTTCGGCTAAAATTTTGGAAACGTCGTACACAATGCCCACACGGTCTTTGCCGATGACGGTGATGACTGAATTGTTCATAACGCTGTTTCTCCTTATAGGATATTTGAAAAGTGTTGACAATTATAACACTCAGGCCGTCTGAAAAACTGTTTCAGACGGCCTGAGTATTCAAATTTCAATTTTAATTATCGCCCTGCTTTCAAAGCCTGCCACAAGCGAACGCTGAGTTTGCTCGCATCGGTTGACTTAGGCGAAACGATGAAACTTTTTTCCATCAATTCTTTATTCGGGAAAATCGATGCATCGGATGTGTACTTTTCATCCATCAAATCACGCGCAGGACGGCTGGCCGGAGCATAAGTCACATAGTTGCCGTTTTTGGCCGCCGTTTCCGGATTGAGCGTGTGATTGATGTATTTGTGTGCATTGGCCACATTTTGCGCATCACGCGGAATCATCAGCGAATCCACCCAAATACCGACGCCGCTTTTCGGTGCCAACACTTCGACTTCGACGCCGTTTCCGGCTTCTTTGGCACGGGTTTTGGCAATATTGAGGTCGCCGCCATAACCTACCGATACGCAAAGATTACCGGCCGCCATATCGTCGATATAGCCGGACGAAGTAAAGCGTTTGATATCGGGACGCACTTTTTTCATCATTTCAACAGCAGCTTTGATGTCGTCAGGGTTTTCGCTGTTCGGATCTTTGCCCAAATAATGCAAAGCCAAAGGAATCTGCTCGATGGCGCTGTCGAAATAGCTGATGCCGCAGGTTTTCAGCTTTTGGGTGTATTCAGGGTTAAACACCAAATCCCATTCGTTTTCAGGCAACTTGTCCGTACCCAAAGCCTTTTGAACCTGCTGTTTGTTAATCGCCAGTGTATTGATGCCCCAGAAATAAGGGACGGCATATTCGTTGCCCGGATCGACGGCTTCCATCATTTTCAACAAATCAGGATCGATATTGGCGTAATCGGGAATTTGCGATTTGTCGATTTTTTGATACGCGCCGGCTTTAATCTGACGGCCGACATTGGCAATAGACGGCGCAACCAGGTCATAACCCGACTTGCCGGTCAGCAGCTTGGCTTCCAGCGCTTCGTTGCTATCGTAGTAATCGTAGCGGACATTGATATTCGTATTTTTTTCAAACTCAGACAGCGTGGCCGGATCGACATAATCCGACCAGTTGTAGATATTGAGTTTATCCGTTTGAGAGGAAGAAGTTTGAGTTTGAGATGCGGAAGATTCTGCGGCGGTTTCTTTTCCACCGCTACACGCAGTCAAGACGAGGCTCACGATTGCCGCCGCCATCAAAGATTTTTTCATGGTTTCAGACCTTTTGTTCGGGGGGGTAAAAATATTGCAGCGGTGGCAGATGCCACTTACAAAAGGGAAACTGTGGGGGCGGCCGGCATGTGTCCTTTGCCCTTGATTCAGCAAGGTTTGCATTAAACGGCAAAAAGCTTTTGAATGCAAGACCTTAAAGCAGAAAAAATTTTCATTTTTAAGACGGCCTGAAGCTATGGTTTTATTCATAAACAACATTTTTTCAGAAACGGTTTCATGCCGTCTGGAAAAAACTGTGGGCTTATTCAGACGGCCTCAAGATTTGTCAAAACCGCCCAATTTGTGGGAAAATTGCACGATTGAATTTAATGAAGGGCGACACCGTGTTAGACAGAGAAGGCTATCGCCCCAATGTCGGTATTATCCTGATTAACGAACGTAACGAAGTCTTTTGGGGTAAACGCGTACGCGAACACTCATGGCAGTTTCCGCAAGGCGGCATCAAGCCGGGCGAAAGTCCTGAGACCGCCATGTACCGCGAATTGTACGAAGAAGTCGGCCTGTTACCGCAACACATCAAAATCGTTGGCCGTACGCGCGACTGGTTGCGTTATGACGTACCCAGCCATTGGGTGCGCCGTGAATGGCGCGGTTCGTATCGCGGACAAAAACAGATTTGGTATCTTTTGCGCTTGGTCGGCCGCGATAGCGACGTCAACCTCCGCGCCTGCCACCATCCTGAATTCGACGGCTGGCGCTGGCACCAATACTGGGCGCCGGTTGACGAAGTCATCGACTTCAAGCGCGGCGTGTATTTGGACGCATTGACCGAACTCTCCCGTTTCTTGCGCGGCATAGAAAGCTATGAAGACTTTATCCGTCGCAATCCAATAGAAAACCTATAACCCAAACGCTTTCAGGCCGTCTGAAAGCGTTGTTTTTCATCTTTTCAGACGGCCTTTACATTATTCCTATGGCTAAAAACAATCAATACAGCGAATCCAGCATCACCGTCCTCAAAGGCTTGGAGCCGGTCAAAGAACGTCCCGGCATGTACACACGCACCGACAGCCCGACCCACATCTGCCAAGAAGTCATCGACAACGCGGCGGACGAGGCGTTGGGCGGTTTCGCGACTGCAATCGACGTGCAAATTCATGAAGACGGTTCGCTTTCCGTCCGTGATAACGGACGCGGCATTCCCGTCGGGTTGCACCCTGTCGAAGGCGTACCCGTGGTCGAACTCGTGTTTACCCGTCTGCACGCGGGCGGCAAGTTCAATAAAAAAGACGGCGGCAGCGCGTATGCCTTTTCAGGCGGCCTGCACGGCGTGGGTGTATCAGTCACCAACGCCCTCTCCACCCGCCTCGAAGTAACCGTCAAACGCGAAGGCAAAATCCACCGTATCGTGTTTGCCGGTGGCGATGTGGTCGAACCGTTGGCGGAAGTGGGCAAATGCGCCGTCAAAGACAGCGGCACCGAAGTGCGCGTCTGGCCGGACGGCAAATATTTTGAAAGCCCGAATTACAGCATTCCCGAACTCGAACGCCTGCTGCGCGCCAAAGCCGTGCTGCTGCCTGGCGTGCGCGTTTCCTTGACCCGTCCGGTCAAAGGCGAAGACGAAGCGCACACCCAAACTTGGCATTACCCCGATGGTCTGAAAAGCTATCTGACCGACCTGATTGCCGACGCGCAGGAAGCCGTACCGCTGTTCTCCTGCGAAAACTACATTTCAGACGACCACAACGGCGATTTCAGCATTGGAGAAGGTGCCGCGTTTGCCCTGACTTGGCTGGAAGAAGGCTCGTGCGCCAACGAAAGCTATGTCAACCTGATTCCCACACCATTGGGCGGCACGCACGAAGCAGGCTTGAAACAAGCCGTGTTCAACGCCGTAAACAACTTCATCAATCTGCACAACCTCTTACCGCGCGGCGTTAAAGTGCAAAGCGACGACGTGTTCGGCAAAACCGCCTTCGTCCTCTCCGCCCGCGTCCTCGACCCGCAGTTCCAAGGTCAGACCAAAGACAAACTGACCAACCGCGACGCGCTGAAACTCGTCGCCGCCGTATCGGGCGACCCTTTGGAATTGTGGCTGAACCAAAACGTGGACTTCGGCAAAAAAATCGCCGAACTCGCTATCCGCCAAGCACAAGCGCGGATGCGTTCGGTTAAAAAAATCGAAAAGAAAAAAGGCAGCGGCGTCGCCGTCCTGCCCGGCAAACTGACCGACTGCGAAAGCGAAGACATCCGTGAAAACGAACTCTTCCTCGTCGAAGGCGATTCCGCCGGCGGCTCCGCCAAACTCGCCCGCGACAAAGCCACACAAGCCATCCTACCCCTGCGCGGCAAAGTACTCAACAGCTTTGAAGTCCACCCCGACCAACTCTTCGGCAACGCCGAAATCCACGACATTTCCGTCGCCATCGGCGTCGATCCGCACGGCATCAACGACAATCCCGATTTAAGCGGCCTGCGCTACGGCAAAATTGCCATCCTATCCGATGCCGACGTGGACGGTTCGCATATTCAAGTTTTGCTGCTGACCCTGTTCTACCGCCACTTCCCGAAACTGGTCGCCGACGGACACATTTACGTCGCACAGCCGCCGCTGTTCCGCGTCGATGTCAACGCACAAGGCAAAAGCAAACCCGCCCGCAAATTCTACGCCCTCGACCAAAACGAACTCGACAGCATTTTGGAGCGGCTGCAAAAAGAAGGTGTCAAAGAAACCGCCTACTCCATCAGCCGTTTCAAAGGCTTGGGCGAGATGAACCCCGACCAGCTCAAAGACACCACCATGCACCCCGACACCCGCCGCCTGTTGCAGGTACAAATCCCCGAAGGCGCGGATGACGAAACACGCGACATCTTCGTCAAACTGATGGGCAAAGGCGAAGCCGCTGCCCGCCGCGCATGGATGGAAAAAGAAGGTGATACGGCAGAATTGGATATTTAATCTATTGTTTCAATAGACTAAAGGTGTAGAAACTAGTAGCGTTGTTTACAGTATTTCCAGGAGAATACTGAAATATGAACATGCACAAAAACACCCGTCTCACCCCTCACCACCGCCAAGCCATTTGGCTGGCCTACACGCAGGGGAAGGA
>NZ_JBQCWU010000017.1:0-45868 GCF_051957095.1 Neisseria sp. P0020.S003
TTATCGAAAATTTCAACCAACTGTGTTATACTGTCTGCTTCGTTTTCTTCACCGCGTCAGCAGCGAAGAACCGAACTATACGCCTCACAACAAAACCAGTCAACACCTTTCGCAAAATTATTTCTAGAAATTTAATCACCACCCTGTTTTAACAGGGTTTTTATTTTATGAAAAATACAATCAAACTCCCTATACAATCCATACATACAAAAAAATACATAAAAAAGGCCGTCTGAAATTTTGGTCTCAGACGGCCTTTTGAGGTTTCTATATCTATATTCTTAGTCGGCGAACTGTTTTTTCATTCGTTCGCGGCGCTCTTGCGCTTCTACGGACAATGTCGCGGTCGGACGTGCCAGCAGGCGTTTGAGGCCGATGGGTTCGCCGGTATCGGCACAAAAACCGTAATTACCTTCGTCGATGCTGCGGATAGTCGCTTGCACTTTATTGAGAAGTTTACGCTCGCGGTCGCGGGTGCGCAGTTCTAAAGCGTACTCTTCTTCTTGAGTAGCTCGGTCGGCAGGATCGGGGGCGGATTCGTGCTCTTGAAGATGGCCGGTAGTGGTGTTTGCATTTTCAATCAGCTCTTCTTGCATTTTAACCAGTAGTTCGCGGAAGAAGGCCAATTGGTCGCTGTTCATGTAGTCCTCTTCAGGACCATTCCAGTTTAAAATATCTTGTTCTGTCAGCTTTGCCATGGTGTCTGCTTTCGGTTTGTTGTTAATGATTTGGATGCTACGGGTTTGCTTTTATTGGGTTTTCTTAAATTTCCGTTTTGGAAATTGGGCGAATCATATCATGTTTTACCTATTCATTTGTTCTTTATATTTCGATTTGCACTTTTTTGCACTACCTTACACCTAAATGTATTAAAGCGCTTTTTAGGACGTTGTATTTTTGGTCGTTAATGCCTGCTGCGCTTTCAGACGGCCTATTGAAGCAACCATAAGTTGGTTTGCTGGATAAGTTGGGGAAACCATCGGGCCAGCCACAACCATAATAAGAGCGCTAACAAACTGCCTGAAAAATCGTATCGCCCTGCGCGCAAGAAGGAAAACGGTTTGAGCAATGGCTGCAGGATTCGTTCGATGGCATAAGTCAACGGGGAATAGCGGCCTTGTATGCTGGCCACCATTCTAATAATCAGACCGATAAGTAATGTATAGGCCGCGGCTTTCAGCATATGGAGTGCGGCAAACCAAAAGTTTGCCAAAATCAGCTTATTGCTGATGGACAGCGCCGGCGAGATGAAAATAATGGCGGTGCAGGCAAGGTAGTACACCAGAAAACCTGAAGGCAGGCAGTACCAATCGGTTTCCGCGCCGGATGGAAATGCTTTTTGCCAAGGTTTGGTCAGCCAGCCCGTAGCCTGTATGCTGAATTTGAGCAGGGGATATTCTGCTGCCAATCCTGCGTATCGGAGCAAAAAGCGTGTGATACACAGGATGGCAATAGCGTCTGCCAATAATAAGAGCAAGTCGCCGCGCATATTCAGACGGCCTTATATTGTTGCGCCATTTCTTGCGAACGTTTAACGCAGGCTTCTACGCCCTGTTCGATGGCTTCGGCAACGTGACGTGCTTTGAAGGTTTCGATGGCTTCGTGTGTCGTGCCGCCTTTGGAAGTCACGTTTTGCTGTAATTGTGCGAATGCTTCGCCGGTTTGTTCGGCCAAAGCCACTGCGCCTTTAAATGTAGCGAGGCTCAGTTCGCGTGCGTCTTGCTCGTTGAAACCTTGTGCCAAAGCCGCGTTTTGGAGCGCGCCCAAAAGATAGAAAACATAGGCAGGGCCGCTGCCGCTGATGCCGGTAATATTGTGGAGTTGCTCTTCTTCGTTCAGCCAAACGGTTGTGCCGACAGAGCGCATGATGCCGTCGGCGGCTGCACGGTCGGCTTCTGAAACGCCTGCATCGGCAAACATACCGGATACGCCCAAACCGATTTTAGCCGGCGTATTGGGCATGATGCGCACGATACGGCGTGTACCGCCCAGATAATGGCTGAGGGTATCGATGGACAAACCAGCCGCTACGGACAACACCAGCGCGCCATTCAAACGGATGTTTTGACAGGCTGCCTGCATGTCTTGCGGTTTGACGGCGAGAATGAGGACATCGTCCGTACTCAATTCGGGCAGGTTTTCAGAAGTGGCTACGCCCAATTCTTGCACCAGTTGCTCCCGTCTTTCTGCACCGCGTTCGACAATGTGGACACGATAACCGTCTTGTTTGACCAAACCGCCTGCAATGGCAGTCGCCATATTGCCGCCGCCGAGAAAATAGATATTCATATATATGTTACTCCTTTGTGATATCGATCAGGTCGTCTGAAACTGCTGTCTACCCTGTTCAGACGGCCTATTACTTTTATTGAGGATAATGCCGCTTGCCGAAAATCGCGCTGCCGATGCGGACATGGGTTGCGCCGCATTCTACCGCGATTGGCATATCGCCGGACATACCCATAGACAAAACATCTGCTTCGACGCCTGCCGCGTTCAGCTCAGCCAACAGCCGTTGCATGGTGTGAAACTGGCTGCGCAACTCATCGTCGCTGCTGTCGGCCTTGGCCACACACATCAATCCGCGCACTTTAATATTCGGCAACTGGGCCACCTCAAGGGCCAGCGCAACCGCTTCAGCGGGCGCCACACCGTGTTTCGCCTCTTCCGCGGCAATGTTCACTTCAATGCACACCTGCAACGGCGGCATTTCAGACGGCCTTTGTTCACTCAAGCGCCGCGCCGTTTTCAGACGGCCTATCGTATGCACCCAATATGCGCGTTCGGCCACAAATTTGGTTTTATTGGACTGCACATCGCCGATAACGTGCCAAACAATATCCGGCAAATCGGCCAACGTTTCCGTTTTTTCAAACCATTCTTGAATATAGTTCTCGCCAAAATCGCGCTGACCGGCCGCATATACTTCGCGGATGTCGTCTGCAGGAAACGTCTTGCTGACCGCTACCAGCTTCACCGCATCCGCAGGCCGTCCTGCAGCCTCAGCCGCCTGTTCAACCGCCCGGCATACGTCCTGATAGTTTTGTTGCAATACCGACATGGTTTTCTCCTTTAACCCGTTCATCACTCGGTATTTTGAAAATTTTACTTGGTTGAACGGGTTTATCTATTTAAAATAAAGCAATTTTATTATTCTAAACCAAAACAAGGCCACATTATGCAGATTACCGACTTACTCGCGTTCGGCGTGAAAAACAAAGCCTCCGACCTCCATTTGAGTTCGGGTATTTCCCCTATGATACGCGTACACGGCGACATCCGCCGCATCAACCTGCCCGAGATGAGCTCGGAAGAAGTCGGTACCATGATTACCTCGGTCATGAACGACCACCAGCGCAAGCTCTATCAACAGGATTTTGAAGTCGATTTCTCATTTGAGCTGCCTAATGTTGCCCGTTTCCGTGTCAACGCCTTTATGACCGAACGCGGCCCGGCCGCCGTATTCCGTACCATTCCGGGCACCGTCCTGACGCTGGAAGAATTACGTGCGCCGCGCATTTTCCAAAAAATTGCCGAAAATCCGCGCGGTTTAGTCTTGGTAACCGGCCCGACCGGTTCGGGTAAATCCACCACGCTGGCGGCGATGGTCAACTACATCAACGAAACCCAACCGGCACACATTCTGACCATCGAAGACCCGATTGAGTTCGTCCACCAAAGCAAAAAGGCGCTCATCAACCAGCGCGAGCTGCATCAGCACACCAACAGCTTTACCAACGCCCTGCGTTCCGCCCTGCGCGAAGACCCCGACGTGATTTTGATCGGTGAGATGCGCGACCCTGAAACCATCTCCCTCGCCCTGACCGCCGCCGAAACCGGCCACTTGGTTTTCGGTACGCTGCACACGACCGGCGCCGCCAAAACCATCGACCGTATTGTCGACGTATTCCCTGCAGGCGAAAAAGAAATCGTGCGCTCCATGTTGTCCGAATCCTTGCGCGCCATCATTTCCCAAACCCTGCTGAAAACCCGCGACGGCAACGGCCGTGTCGCCGCACACGAGATCCTGATTTCTACACCGGCCGTGCGCAACCTCATCCGCGAGAACAAAATCGCCCAAATCAACGCCGCCCTCCAAACCGGTCAGGCCCACGGTATGCAAACCCTCGATCAAGCCCTGCAAACCCTTGTCCGCCAAGGCACCATCAGCCCCGAGCTGGCACGCAGCAAGGCGCAAAACATCGAAAACCTCTCTGTTTTCTAAACCATACTCAGGCCGTCTGAACCCCATCATCCCGTTTTCAGACGGCCTTTCAGCCTGACCGAATACCCGTTTTAAAGAGAATCATCATGAGCGACCTCGCCCCTCTGCACGACCTGTTAAGCGAAATGGTGCAAGCCTACTCACAAAAAAACCAAGCACCGCACATCCCCACCCCGGCCGAAATCGGCACGCATCTTCACCCCCTGCTCGACCGCATGTGTGAAGAGGCCGAAAAACGCAACGCATCCGACATCTTCATCAGCGCAGACTTTCCCCCTGCCATCAAAGTCGGCGGCACCCTCACGCCCATGCCCCACAAAGCACTGACCGGTGCGGACACCGCCGCCATCGCCGAATCCACCATGAACCCCGACCAGCTCGAAGCCTTCAACCGCGACTGGGAAATCAACTATTCTGTCCAATCGCGCAGCAACACGCGCTACCGCGTCAACGCCTACCACGAGCAAGGCCGCGTCGGCATGGTATTGCGCCGCGTCAGCCAAGACATTCCCGAAATGAAGACCCTCGGTTTACCCGAAAAGCTCCAAGAGCTTGCACTCGCACCGCGTGGCCTGCTGATCCTCGCCGGCCCGAACGGTTCGGGTAAATCCACCACCATGGCCTCCATGCTCAACTACCGCAACCAAAAGCTGCCCGGCCATATCGTTACCATCGAAGACCCCATCGAGTTTATCTACAAACCTTGCCGCAGCATCTTCACCCAGCGCGAAATCGGCATCGATACCGACAACTGGAAAATCGCCGTTCAAAGCGCCATGCGTCAAGCGCCCGATGTCGTCTGTATCGGCGAAGTCCGCAGCGAAGAAAGCATGAAATACGCCCTCCAACTGGCTCAAACCGGCCATCTGTGCGTTTTCACCATCCATGCCAACACGGCTTCCCAAACCATCGAGCGCATCATCAACTTCTATCCGGAAGACCGCCGCCAACAGGTTTTGATAGATTTGGCGTTAAACCTCGTCGGCATTATCGGCCAACGCCTCACCATCAAGAAAAACCGCCAACGTACGGCCGTTACCGACCTCCTGCTCAACACTCCGGCCATGCAGGACTTGATTTTCCAAGGCGAATTGCTGGAAATCCGCGACTTGATGGCACGCTCCGGTAGCAACGGCATGCAGACGTTCGACCAAAACCTCTTCAACCTCTACGCACAAGGCCAAATCGAACTCAGCGAAGCCCTGCGCCAAGCGGTATCCGCCAACGATTTACGCCTGCGCATTCAAATGCACGACGAGGGCAACAATACCGAACGCCTCTACGACCGCATCAGCGACCTCAACCTGATGACCTAATAGCGCAAGCCAAAAAAGGCCGTCTGAACGGGTGTGGAAACGAAATCAAGTATTTCCCCGTATCCGTTCAGACGGCTTTATCTCATTTAAAGCATTCTGAAACCGACTGAAAATCCTGTTAAAATCCAATCATTCACCTCATAACGAATAATAAACAACAACATCATGAAAACTCCGCCGCTCAAACCTCTGATCATTGCCTCCCTGCCCGTCTTCGCCAGCGTGTTCATCGCCGCCACCCTCGTTTGGCACTTCGACACGCCCAAACTGGTTATGCCATTCGTGCTCGGCATTATTGCCGGCGGTTTGGTCGATTTGGACAACCGCCTCACAGGCCGTCTGAAAAACATCGTCATCACCGTTGCCCTGTTTACCCTCTCCTCATTGCTTGCCCAAAGCACCATCGGCACAGGCGTTCCCTTCATCTTGGCCATGACCCTGATGACTTTCGGCTTCACCATCCTCGGCACCGTCGGCCTCAAATACCGCACCTTCGCTTTCGGTGCGCTTGCCGTCGCCACCTACACCACGCTGACCTACACCCCCGAGACCTACTGGCTGACCAACCCCGTCATGATTCTGCTGGGTACTGTCCTATACAGCGTCAACATCCTGATCTTCCAAATCATCCTGCCCCACCGCCCCGTCCAAGAAACCGTCGCCAATGCCTACGATGCACTCAGCAACTACTTCGATGCCAAAGCCGACTTTTTCGACCCCGACGAAGCCGCATGGTTGGGCAACCGCCAAATCGACTTGGCCATGAGCAACACCGGCGTGATTACCGCCTTCAACCAATGCCGCGGCGCCCTTTTCTACCGATTGCGCGGCCAACACCGCCATCCGCGTACCGCCAAAATGCTGCGCTACTACCTCTGCGCGCAAGACATGCACGAACGCATCAGCTCCGCCCACGTCGATTACAGCGAAATGGCCGAGCAGCTCAAAAATACCGACCTTATCTTCCGCATCCGCCGCCTGCTCGAAATGCAAGGCCAGGCGTGCCGCAACGTTGCCTCCTCCCTGCGCAACAACAAACCCTACGCATACAGCAAACGCCTCGGCCGCGCCATGGAAGGCTGCCGCCAATCCCTCAGCCATTTTGCCGAGACCCATGCCGACAATGCCAACCTCCACAATATCCGCCGCCTGCTCGACAACCTCAGCAGTGTCGATTACCAACTGCGGCAACTGCAAAACGATGCGTCCCTTGCCGAAAACGACAACGCCGATACCCGCATCGCCGCCCTTGAAAACACCAAGTTCCGCAATATCGGCGAGACCGTCCTCAGCCAGCTCAATTTCGACTCCGGCGTCTTCCGCCATGCCACCCGCCTCTCCATTGTCGTGGCCGCGGCCTGCATCATTGTCGAAATCCTCCATCTCAACCTCGGCTACTGGATTCTGCTGACCGCCCTTTTCGTCTGCCAACCCAACTACACCGCCACCAAAAGCCGCGTGTACCAACGCATTGCCGGTACAATTCTCGGCGTGATTGTCGGTTCGCTCGTCCCCTACTTCACCCCGTCTGTTGAAACCAAGCTCTGGATTGTCATCGCCAGCACCACCCTGTTCTTCATGACCCGAAGCTACAAATACAGCTTCTCCACCTTTTTCATCACCATCCAAGCCCTGACCAGCCTCTCGCTTGCCGGTTTGGACGTGTACCACGCCATGCCCATCCGCATCATCGACACCATCGTCGGTTCCGTTATCGCATGGGCCGCCGCCACCTACCTCTGGCCCGATTGGCGTTACCTCACCCTCAGCCACACCGCCGCCCAAACCATCACTGCCAACGGCCGCTATCTCGATGCCATCCTCGACCAGCTGCAAAACGGCAGCCGCGACGATTTCGACTACCGCCTCACCCGCCGCCAAGCACACGAAAGCACCGCCGCCCTCAGCAGCACCCTGTCCGACATGAGCAGCAACCCGAAAAAATACCAAGACCGCCTGCAAGACGGTTTTACCCTGCTCAAAACCAGCTATGCGCTGACCGGCCACATTTCTGCGCTCGGCGCATACCGCGACCAAGTCCGAATCGACGGCAACGACGGCTTTGCACCCTATGCCAAGCTGACCCACCACATCGCCGAGTTGCTGACCCAAATGCCCCAAACCGACCCCGAGTCTTTTGAAACGGCCATGACCCAAATCCGTCAGGAATTTGCCGAGCTTGAACAAAACACACAAGCGCAGCAAGACCACATCCTCAAACACCAGCTCGACCTGATTATCCGCCAGCTTACCCCGTGCTATCAGGCATTGCACCGACAAGCCGACGTAGAGGCCGTCTGAAAAGAGCCGAATGCTTTCCAGCCTGTTTAGCAACAAGTCTGCCAATCATCGGCGTTAAATACAGCTAAACACTTCCTCGAATAAAAACCAAAACAAAAGGCCGTCTGAAACCTGATTTCCAGATTTCAGACGGCCTTTATTTTTAACAATCGATTTTAAAACCGATTATGCGCCGCGTTTTTCCAAAGCGGCTACGGCAGGCAACTCTTTGCCTTCCAAGAATTCGAGGAACGCACCGCCGCCGGTAGAAATGTAGCTGATTTGATCGGTTACGCCGAATTTGGCAATCGCCGCCAAAGTGTCGCCGCCGCCGGCAATCGAGAACGCATCGCTTTGGGCAATCGCTTCGGCCAATACTTTAGTACCGCCGGCAAATTGGTCAAACTCAAACACGCCGACCGGACCGTTCCATACAACCGTACCGGCGGCTTTGAGCAGCTCGGCCAAAGCAGCGGCGGATTTCGGGCCGATGTCCAAAATCATGTCGTCTTCGGCAACGTCGGCAATGTCTTTCACCACAGCTTCGGCATCGGCGGCAAAGGCTTTAGCGACAACCACATCGGTCGGCAGCGGAACAGAGCCACCTTTGGCCGCCATTTTCGCCATGATTTTTTTGGATTCTTCCACCAAATCGTGTTCGGCCAAAGATTTACCGATGGCTTTGCCTTCTGCCAACAGGAAGGTATTGGCAATGCCGCCGCCGACGATGAGTTGGTCGACTTTGTCGGCCAAAGATTCGAGGATGGTCAGTTTGGTAGACACTTTGCTGCCGGCGACAATCGCCACCATCGGGCGCGCAGGCTGTTTCAGGGCTTTGCCCAAAGCGTCGAGTTCGCCCGCCATCAATACGCCGGCGCAGGCAACGGGTGCGGCTTGGGCGACGGCTTCGGTCGAGGCTTGGGCGCGGTGGGCGGTGCCGAACGCGTCGTTGACGAACACGTCGCACAAGGCGGCATAGGCTTTGCCCAGTTCCAAATCGTTTTTCTTCTCGCCTTTGTTGATGCGCACGTTTTGCAGCATGACGACATCGCCCGCGTTCAGGGCGGGTTTGTTTTCACGCCAGTCGTTCAATACTTTCACGTCTTTGCCCAACAGTTTGCCCAAATGCGCGGCAACAGGCGCTACATCGTCTTCAGGATGGAATTCGCCTTCGGTCGGACGGCCGAGGTGGGTCATCACGATCACAGACGCGCCGTTGTCCAAGCAGTATTTAATGGATGCGAGCGAAGCGCGGATACGGGTGTCGTCGCTGATGTTGCCGTCTTTAAACGGTACGTTCATATCGGCGCGGATCAGAACGGTTTTGCCTTGAACATTTTGTTCGGTCAGTTTCAAAAATGCCATGATGATTCCTTTGTGATGGTTGGAAACGGGAATGTTTGGGATTATCCGCGAATGAGGCGCGACGGTAAAGATTGGCAACGGCCGCGCTTGATGTGAATCAGCAGATAAAGCCCAGGCCGTCTGAAACATTCGGCCAATCTTTCAGATTTTCCGCTATACTTTGGCGATTGATTTTCATTTTACGGATTAAACCATGTTACGCCGAATTGCTTTAATGCTTACCTTCGCGCTGCCTGCCGCCTCATGGGCGCAGACGCTTTCTGAAACCCTGCCCAACGGTCTGAAAATCATCGTCAAAGAAGACCACCGCGCGCCCGTAGCCGTTTCGCAGATTTGGTACAAAATCGGCAGCGTGGATGAAAAACCGGGCAAAAGCGGCCTGAGCCACGCTTTGGAACACATGATGTTTAAAGGCACGAAAGACGTTCCCTCCGGCGAGTTTAACCGCCGCGTGTCCGAGCTGGGCGGACAAAACAATGCCTACACCAACCGAAATGAAACGGTGTATTACGAAAACGTCGCCGCCGCCAACCTGCCCGAGATTCTGAAGCTCGAAGCCGACCGCATGCACAACCTCAACTTCAGCGACAAAGAATTCCTCAACGAGATGAACGTCATCCGTGAAGAACGCCGCCAGCGCACGGAAGACACGGCCGACGGCAAAATGTGGGAGCAAGCCTATCTTGCCGCCTTTACCCAACCGTCGATGCGCGCCTCCGTCATCGGCTACATGAAAGATTTGCACACCCTAAAAGCCGACGACCTGCGCGCGTGGTACAAACAGTATTACGCGCCCAACAATGCCGTATTGGTCATTGTCGGCGATGTCGATGCCAAACAAACGCTTCAGACGGCCGCCAAACTCTTTGGCGATATTCCGGCCAAAGCCCAGCCGCCGCGCAACAAACTCCATACCGAACCCTATTTGCGCAAGCCTGTTACGGTCAAAGCCACTTCTCCGGTTACACACCAGCCGCTGATTGCCATCAACTTCCGTGTACCGAAACTCCAAAAACTCGATGACACGATGCCTTTCGCCCTCGACATCCTCTCCGATATTTTGGCAGGCAACGCATCCAGCCGTTTTGATAAAAACCTCGTGCGCGGCAAGCAAACCGCATTGAACGCAGGAACGCATTACGACATCATCAGCCGTGAAATGCCGCTGTTCAGCGTCATGGCCATGCCTGCCGAAGGCGTGAAAACCGATACTCTGATTGCCCAGCTGCGCCAAGAAATCAAAGACATTGCCGACAACGGCGTTTCCGAAGAAGAATTGCAGCGCGTCAAAACCCAGGCAGCAGTCAACGAAATCTACGCCAAAGACTCCATGTCTTCCCAAGCCTCCATGATGGGGCGCCTCGAAGCGCGCGGTTTCCAATATACCGACGAACAAGAAATCCACCGCCGCTTACAGGCAGTCAGCGCGCAAGAAGTACAGGTCGCCGCCCGGATGTTGACCGACGAGCGCATGAGTACCGTCATCATCGAGCCGCAAAAAACAGCCACCGCGCCAAGCAAAAAAGCTGCCAAACGCCGATAAACATCAGGCCGTCTGAAAGCCCATACCCTTTCAGACGGCCTTAACAGAAAGCCACAACATGAAACCCATCCTGCTCGCCCTTGCCCTACTCCTGCCCTTAAGCGTCCAAGCCGCCACCGACATCCAACGCTGGCGCAACCGCGACGGCACCCAAATCCTCCTTGTCGAACGCCACGAAAACCCCATCATCGACCTTGAAATCAGCTTCAAGGGCGCAGGCAGCGTCGCCAATCCGGACGGCAAAAGCCAAGTTGCCGAATTTACCGCCGCCCTCCTGACCGACGGCACCCAAGAGCTGGACGAAGAAGCCTTCAATGCCGAAGCCGACAACATCGGCGCACAAATCAGCAGCGACAGCAATACCGAAAGCGCATCCGCAGGCTTCCGCAGCCTCAGCAAAGCCGACATCCGCGACAAAGCCGCCAACTTGCTCAACCACTCGCTGACCCGTCCGCGCTTTGACGAAGCCGTTTTCCGCCGCCGCCAAACCCAATCCATTACCGGCTTGCAACAACAGGAAACCACCCCCGACTACACCGCCACGCGCGAACTGACCAAACTCATCTACCCGAACCACCCCTACGGCAGCGGCGCAAACATAACCGTTGACAGCCTCAAACGCGTCAACCTCGACGACATCCGCGCCTTCCACCGCACCCACTACGGCAAAGACAACGCCATCGTTGCCATCGTCGGCGACCTCAACCGTAAACAGGCAGAGCAACTGGTCGAGCGCGTCCTCAAAGACCTGCCGGCCAAAGCCACCGCAACCCACGCCATCCCGCCCGTTCTCAAACAAACCGCCCAACGCCGCGACATCCCCTTTGCCGGTACACAGGCACAAGTCCTGCTCGGCACCTCCCTCATCAAACGCCACGACCCCGACTATTACGCCCTCGTTGCCGGCAACTACATCCTCGGCGGCGGCGGTTTCGACAGCCGCCTCATGAAAGTTTTGCGCGACCAACACGGCTACACCTACGGCGTATACAGCAGCCTCGCCCCGGCAACAGAAGAAGGCACGTTTGCCGTTTCCTACTCCACCCAAAAGAAAAACACCAAAGCCTCACTGGCTGACACCCAAGCCGTCATTGAACAGTTTATCGCCGAAGGCCCAACCGAAGCCGAGCTGAAACAGGCCAAAGCCAACATCGTCGGCGGCTTCCCCCTGCGCTACGACTCCAACGACAAACTGCTCAACTACCTGAGCCTGATCGGCCTCTACGACCTGCCCAACGACTACTTGGAAGCCTACCCCAAAGCCATCAACAGCCTGACCGTCGAACAAGTCCGCGACGCATGGCAACGCCGCGTCAAATTCAAAGACCTCAACACCGTCGTTGTCGGTGCAGAATAAAACGCTTTAAAACGACAGGCCGTCTGAAAGATTTTTCAGACGGCCTGTTGTCATTCTGTCGGTTTGCTGATCTTGTCATCAGAGGCAACTTTAATCAATAAAATATTGGTCACAATCAACTGTTGTTGTACATTTATAATGAAAGCAAAGACATCATAAATAGCATTTCTATTACTGAAACCGACAAATAAAAAGGCCGTCTGAAACCTTAAAACAGGTTTCAGACGGCCTTTTTTAATCGGTTTATTGTTTATTCAACCGTTACCGATTTCGCCAGGTTGCGCGGTTTGTCCACATCCGTGCCGCGTGCGAGGGCGGCGTGGTAGGACAGGAGCTGCACGGGGATGGTATGCACGATCGGCGAGAGTACGCCGACGTGGCGCGTGGCGCGGATGACGTGCACGCCGTCGGTGGCGTTGAAATTGCTGTCCAAATCGGCGAAGACGAAGAGTTCGCCGCCGCGTGCGCCGACTTCCTGCATATTGGCTTTGACTTTGTCCAACAAACCGTCGTTCGGCGCGATGACGACGACGGGCATGTTTTCGTCCACCAATGCCAGCGGGCCGTGTTTCAATTCGCCTGCGGGATAGGCTTCGGCGTGGATGTAGGTGATTTCTTTCAGCTTCAACGCGCCTTCGAGGGCAATCGGGAAGTGGATGCCACGGCCCAAGAAGAGTGCGCTGGTTTTCTTGGCGAATTTTTGCGCCCACGCGGCGATTTGCGGCTCAAGGTTGAGGGCGTGTTGGATGCTGCCGGGCAGTTGGCGCAGTTCTTCGACGTATTCATGCGCTTTTTCGGCGGAAACCAAGCCGCGCTGTTTGCCCAGCGTTACCGCCAAGCCAAACAATACAACCAGTTGCGTAGTGAACGCTTTGGTGGAGGCGACGCCGATTTCCGCGCCGGCGCGGGTGTACAGCACCAATTCGCTTTCGCGCGGCAGGGCGGATTCCATGACGTTGCAGATGGACAGGCTGTGTTTGTGTCCCAAAGACTGCGCGTATTTCAGGGCTTCCATGGTGTCCAAGGTTTCGCCGGATTGGGAAATGGTGATGACCAATTGTTTCGGATCGGCAATCACGTCGCGGTAGCGGTATTCGCTGGCGATTTCGACGTCGGTCGGGATTTTGGCGATGGATTCGAGCCAGTATTTGGCGGTCAGCGCGGCGTAGTAGGACGTGCCGCAGGCGAGGATTTTGATGCTGCGGATGTCGTCAAACACTTCGCGTGCGTTCGCGCCGAAGTTTTCGGGTTCGAAGCCGCCGTCAAGGAAGACTTCGGCGGTATCGGCGATGGCGCGCGGCTGTTCGTGGATTTCTTTTTGCATGAAGTGGCTGTATGGACCCAATTCCAGCGACGCGAGCGACAGTTCGGATACTTTGACGGTGCGTTGGGTATCGGCACCGGTTTTGTCGATCAGTTTTTCAATACCGTTCGCGCTCAATACGGCGATGTCGCCGTCTTCCAAATAGGCGATGCGGCGGGTAAAGGCGATGACGGCGGATACGTCGGAGGCGATGAAGGTTTCTTGATCGCCCAATGCCACCAACAGCGGGCAGCCCATGCGTGCAACCACCATTTCTTCGGGTTTGTCCTGCGCCATCACGGCGATGGCATACGCGCCGTGGAAACGGGCGGTGGCGGCGCGGACGGCTTCAAACAGTTTGCCGCCGTTTTGGGTGTATTCGTGATTGACGCTGTGGGCGATGACTTCGGTGTCGGTTTGCGATTCGAAGGTGTAACCCAAGGCTTTGAGGCGTTCGCGTTCGGCTTCGAAGTTTTCGATGATGCCGTTGTGGACGACGGCAATCATGCCGCCGGAGATGTGGGGATGGGCGTTGGGTTCGGTTACGCCGCCGTGGGTCGCCCAACGGGTATGGCCGATGCCGATGTGTCCGAACACGCCTTTTTCGCGCGCGGCGTCTTCCATCAGTTGCACGCGGCCGACACGGCGCACGCGCTTGATTTTGCCGTCCATGTTTACGGCAATACCCGACGAGTCATAGCCCCGATATTCAAGGCGTTTGAGACCGTCGGTCAGAAAATCGACTACATTGTGATTGGCGCGGATGGCGCCTACGATACCGCACATATAAGTTCCTTAGTATCAAAAGATTAACGAAATAACTGCCGTTCCGGCTCCCGGAGGCGGCAGCGGTAAAAAGCCGTTTTACATTATCCGAACGGCGCGGATTTGGGTTTCAGACGGCCTTTTGGTTTTGAAGGCCGTCTGAAAAAGATAGAAACCGGCCGAACCTTATTTCTTATCGCCCTTTTCCGGACGCACCCAGCCTTCGATGACGGTTTGGCGGGCGCGGGCGAGGGCGAGTTTGTTGTCTTCGACGTTTTTGGTAATCGCGCTGCCTGCGCCTGTGGTTACTTTGTTGCCGAGGGTGACGGGGGCGACTAGGACACAGTTGGAGCCGATGCGGACTTCGTCGCCGATGACGGTTTTGTATTTGTTCACGCCGTCGTAGTTGGCAATGATCGTGCCTGCGCCGAAGTTGGTTTTGCTGCCGACTTCGGCGTCGCCGATGTAGGTGAGGTGGTTGGCTTTGGTGCCTTTGCCGATGGCGGCGTTTTTGATTTCGACGAAGTTGCCGACGTGTACGTCGTCTGAAAGGCGGGCTTGCGGACGCAGGCGGGCGTAGGGACCGATTTGGTTGTTTTGTCCGACTTCGCAGTCTTCGAGGTGGGAGAAGGGGGCGATTTTGCTGTTTGCGCCGATTTTGGCGTTTTTGATGAAGCAGTTTGCGCCGATTTCGACGTTGTCGCCGATTTCGATGTCGCCTTCGAGGACGACGTTGACGTCAATCACGACGTCTTGTCCGTGTTTCAGACGACCTCTTAAGTCGAAGCGGGCGGGGTCGCGCAGGGTGACGCCTGCTTTGAGCAATTCTTGCGCTTGTTCGGTTTGGAAGATGCGTTCGAGTTCGGCGAGCTGGAGTTTGTTGTTCACGCCGGCGGCGAGGTGGGAGGCGCGCACTTGGACGGGATGGACTTTGATGCCGTCGGCAACAGCTTTGGCGATGAGGTCGGTCAGGTAGTATTCGCCTTGGGCGTTGTTGCTGGAGAGGCTGTTCAGCCAGTTTTCGAGTTTGGCGTTGGGCAGGACGAGGATGCCTGTGTTGATTTCGCGGACGGCTTTTTGGGCGGCATCGGCGTCTTTTTCTTCGACGATGGCGGTTACGCTGCCTTGGCTGTCGCGGATGATGCGGCCCAAGCCTGTCGGGTCGGCGGGAACGTCGGTCAACAGTCCGACTTCGCTGCCGGCGGCTTCGAGCAGGGTTTCGAGGGTGGCGGTGTCAATCAGGGGAACGTCGCCGTACAGCACCAGCGTGCGGCCTTCGGCGGCAAGGTGGGGCAGGGCGGTTTTGACGGCGTGGCCGGTGCCGAGTTGTTCGGTTTGTTCGACCCAGACGACGTTGCGTTTGACGGTGTCTAAGACTTGGTCTTTGCCGTGTCCGATGACGACGCAGATGTTTTGAGGATGGAGCGCAGCGGCGGTGTCGATAACGCGCTCGACCATGGGCTTGCCGCCGATGCGGTGCAGCACTTTGGGCATTTTGGAATACATGCGCGTGCCTTTGCCGGCGGCGAGGATGACGATGTTTAAAGCTGTCTGAGCCATGATACGGTTTCCGTTGTCGTTGTTTGAGGCCGTCTGAAAAGTGTGGCAACAAATGTTGATTGTTTTTCACTCCGTTTCAGACGGCCTTGGGGATATTGTTATTCGGTTACTGGCTGTTGGTTGGCAAATTGCGGTTTTTGCCAGTGCTGGCCGCGTTCGCCGTGTTCAGCATGATCCGCTTGGTTGGATTGGACGGCGCGGCGCTCAGGACGGAATTGGTTGTAATTCATGTTTTTAGAATAAGTACCGTCCTGATAAACGATAGGTGTGCCGGTAGCATATTTTTGGCGTACGGCGGTACGGCCGGATTCGTTGGTGTAGGTTTCCCAAGAGCAACCGGCCAAAACAGCGGCGGCGGTCATAATTAAAGCGAGTTTACGCATGATGTTGTCCTTGTTTTTAAATGTCGGCAATACCGTGTATTGTACTTGTTTTTGCAAAACTTCACGGCAGTTTTGTGCAAACTTCAAGCAAACCCTGCATATCTTTCGCTATGCCGTCGGCAAATGGCAACGGATGGGCTTTTTCGCCGTACCAAACGGTCTTCATGCCCAAGGCTTTGGCTTGGTGCAGATTGTCGGCGCTGTCGTCCACCATAATGCACTGTTCGGGTTTGACGCCCAACAGGCGGCAGACGTTGAAATAGGCCTGCGGATTGGGTTTGTAGAGCAGGCCGAAGTCGTCCGTGCCAAACAAGCCGTCAAAATGCGCTTCCAAGCCCAACTCCTCAACCAATGCGCGGACATAAAACGAAGGCCCGTTGGAAAATACGGCTTTTCGCCCTTTCAGACGGCCTAAAACGTCATCAGTTCCATCCATACCCTCCACCTTTGCCAAAATTTGCTTAAGCGGGTGACTTTCACGCAAAAATTCATCGATATCGACTTCAGGATGGTGGATTTGCAAACCGGCAAGCGTCGCGCCGTATCGGTGCCAATAATCTTGGCGCAGGTGGGATGCGGCTTCTTCGGAAAGTTTCAGACGGCCTGTCATGTATTCGGTCATGGCGCGGTTGATGATGTAGAAAATGCCGGCTTCGGCATTGTGCAAAGTATTGTCGAGGTCAAACAGCCAAACAGGAGAATGATTCATATCGTGCCTTGATATGCAGATTTTGTTATGATATTTCGTATTTTACCCGTACAAAGGAAAGAGAATGAAACTGAAATTGTCCGCCGTGGCTCTGTTGCTGGCTTCGGCAAACCTGTACGCCCAAACCGAAGTGCGTTTGGCCGTGCACAAATCCTTCAGCCTGCCCCAAACCGTCATCGCGCAATTTGAAAAAGCCAACGATGCCAAAGTGTCCGTCATCAAGGCAGGCAGCGGCAACGAAATGCTCAACAAGCTGATTTTGAGCAAGGCCAACCCGATTGCCGATGCGGTTTACGGTTTGGACAACGCCAACATCGGCAAAGCCAAAGCCGCCGGCATCCTTGCCGCCAACCAACCCAAATCCGCACCCGTAACCGCCTCCCTGCCCGATGCGCTGGCCGTCGATTACGCCTATGTCGCCATCAACTACGACAAAAAATGGTTTGAACAGAAAAAACTGCCCCTGCCGCAAACCCTGCAAGATTTGACCAAACCGGAATATAAAAACCTTCTGGTGACCCCGTCTCCCGCCACATCCTCGCCCGGCCTCTCCTTCCTCTTGGCCAACATCGGCGGCATGGGTGAAGAAGGCGCGTTCAAATGGTGGGCACAAATGCGCCAAAACGGTG
This sequence comes from Neisseria sp. P0020.S003, assembly GCF_051957095.1. Taxonomy (NCBI): domain Bacteria; kingdom Pseudomonadati; phylum Pseudomonadota; class Betaproteobacteria; order Neisseriales; family Neisseriaceae; genus Neisseria; species Neisseria sp. P0020.S003. The sequence continues at coordinate 17,436 of NZ_JBQCWU010000017.1, forward strand.
TGAAAGTTGCCAAAGGCTGGAGCGAAGCCTACTACACCGACTTTACCCAAAACGGCGGCGCCTATCCCCTCGTGGTCAGCTATGCCACCAGCCCGGCGGCCGAAGTCCACTACTCCAAAGGCAAATACAGCACCCCGCCCACCGGCAACCTCTTCCTCAAAGGCGGCACATTCCGCCAAGTTGAAGGCGCGGCCGTTTTGAAAGGCGCAAAACAGCCCGAGCTGGCGGCCAAACTGGTGAGCTGGCTGCAAAGCGGCGAAGTGCAACAAGCCCTGCCTGCCGAAATGTGGGTCTATCCGGCTGCCAAAAACACGCCGCTGCCCAAAGTATTCGAGTTTGCCCAAACCCCAAAACACAGCGATTCCCCCAATCGCGCCGACATCAACACCAAACAAAAACAATGGGTGAGCCGTTGGAGCAAAACTGTTTTACGTTAAACCGAAAAACTTAAAAACACATCAAGGCCGTCTGAAAAAACAAATCATTAGTTTTTCAGACGGCCTTGTTTTACAATAACCTTTTAAACAACTTCACACGCACACACAATTATGAATTTCGATCTTCAAGTCCTCTCCTCCTTCTCCGGTTGGGAACAACTCGCCCAAACTGGCATGTCTTTCGGCATGAACCTGCTGGCCGCCTTGGCCATCTTCTTTATCGGCCGCTGGATCGCCACGCGCGTGGTGACACTGATGAAAGCCGCGTTGACACGCGCCAAAGTCGATAAAACGCTGGTTAGCTTCCTCGGCAACGTTGCCAACATCGGCCTGCTGATCCTCGTTATCATCGCCGCACTGGGCAAACTCGGCATCCCGACCACTTCCGTGACCGCCTTGATCGGTGGCGCAGGCTTGGCCGTGGCTTTGTCTTTGAAAGACCAACTGTCCAACTTCGCCGCCGGCGCGCTGATTATCCTGTTCCGCCCGTTTAAAGTCGGCGACTTTATCCGCGTCAACGGTTTTGAAGGCATCGTCCGCGAAATCAAAATGGTGCAGACCTCTTTGAGTACGCCGGACAACGAAGAAGTCGTCCTGCCCAACAGCGTGGTCATGACCAATAGCATTACCAACCGCTCCTCCCTACCCCTGTGCCGCGCCCAAGTCGTTGTCGGCGTCGACTACGCCTGCGACTTGAAAGCCGCCAAAGCCGCCGTATTGAGAGCGGCAACCGAGCATCCATTGTGTGTTCAAACCGAAGAACGACCTGCCGTCGTATACATTACCAACCTTGGCGACAGCGCCATCGAAATCACCCTTTGGGCGTGGACGCAAGAAGAAAATCTCGGCCCGTTCCGATTCGCCCTGAACGAGCAAGTAGTTGAAAACCTGCGTGCTGCCAACATCAACATCCCGTTCCCGCAACGCGATGTCCACCTCATCCAGCCGAAAGCCTGATTTCAGCTTTCAGGCCGTCTGAAACCCGGCGGGTCAAACGCCCGCCCCATTCCACCATTTCCATAAGGAGCCTCCATGTCCCATCTGCAAACCATCGCCGAACACCTGACCAGCCGCCGTCAAACCGTTACCTGCGCCGAGTCCTGCACCGGCGGCCTGCTTGCAGGTGCGCTGACTTCCATTCCCGGCAGCTCGCAGTGGTTTCATCAAAGCTTCGTCACATACAGCAACCAAGCCAAACAGGAGCGCCTCGGCGTCATGCCCGACACCTTGCTGAAACACGGCGCAGTCAGCCGCGAGACCGTCTATGAAATGGCACGCGGCGCAAAAGCCGTGGCGCAGGCAGATTACGCCTTGAGTATTTCCGGCATTGCCGGCCCTAGCGGTGGCAGCGCGGCTAAACCGGTCGGCACAGTCTGGTTCGGCCTGGCCACGCCCGAAGGCTCGTTTGAGCAAACCGCGCTATTCACAGGTGACCGTGAAGCAGTAAGGGCGCAAGCCGTCGAATACGCATTGGCTTTCTTGGCGGAACATTTGGTTTGATAGAAAAAACTCAGGCCGTCTGAAATCTGGAAATCAGGTTTCAGACGGCCTTTTTATCTATTCAAACCATCGGCGGATTTATACGCCCAAAAGCTCTTTGCCGAGGAAGCTGCCTTTTTCGACACCCGGCAGAACGAAGAAATAGCCGCCGCCAAACGGGCTGATGTATTCCTCCAGAGGCTCGCCGTTGAGCAGGTTTTGCACGAAGATGAAGCCGTCGGTGAGGTTGGCCTGATAGCAGATGAAAATCAGGCCGACATCGAGCTGGCCGTTGGCGGCGAGGCCGCGCGAGTAGTTGAAGGCGCGGCGGTAGAGCAGGTGTTTTTTCATGAACTCCGGATCGCGCGGATTGGCAAGGCGCATATGGCTGTCTTTGGGCGTGATTTTGCCGTCGGGGTCTTTGGCGAAATCGGCGGTGTCGCCCTCTTTTTTACCGTCCATGGGCGCGCCGCTGTATTTGCGCCGGCCGAAAATATCGGTTTGTTCCTGCATCGGGGTGCGGTCCCAAAACTCGACAAAGTGGCGGATGAGGCGGACGGCCTGATAGCTGCCGTTTTTCGCCCATGCCGGTTCGTCCAAGCTGTTGGCGGCAACGCCTGTCCACAGAACCTGATCGGCGACTTTGGGATCTTCGACTTTGGGATTGCCGGAGCCGTCGCGGAAACCTAAAAGGTTCCGCGCGGCAATGGCGCCGGGTTCGGCTTTAGGGAGCCAACCGTCTATGCTCCAGCGGATCACGGCAAACTGGGCGGTGTTTTTGATGATGTCGCGCAGGGCTGCTTGGCAGGTTTCGGGGGAGAATGCGCAAATTTGCAGGCTGAGGTCGCCGTCGCACCAAGATTTTTGGAGTTTGTCGTTGGGGAAGTCGCGCATTTCCTGCAGGTGTTTCGGCTTTTTGTCTTTGAGGCCGAAGCGGTCGTCGAAGAGGCTGCTGCCGACGCCGACGGTAACTGTCAGTCCGTCAGGGCGGAATTGTTTGCCGAGGATGCCGCTGCCCGCAGGCGGGAGTTTGTCGTCGCCGTCTTGGTATTCGCCGCCTTGGGTAAGGAATTCGATGCGGGCGGTCAGGGCGCGGAACAGGTTTTCAAGTTGTTTGGCGTCTTTGGCGGTAACATCAAAGGCACACATGATGCCGAAGAGCTGGTGTGGCGTGACAATGCCTGCTTGATGCTCGCCATAACACGGATAGGCCAGCTCGGAATGTTGGTTGTTTTGGGTTTCGGCGGCGGCTTCGCCTTGTTTTTTACCGGCAAAATAACCGGCAACGCCGATGGCGCCGGCGGCAAGGGCAGTTTTGAAAAGGGTTCGTTTTTCGGGTTGTGCCGGTTGTTTGTTTTGGCTCATGGTCTGCTCCTTGGCAGGGAACGGAAAGATTGCAATCGTGTGAAGTAAGGTCGGTTTTCAAGCATATTTATGGGGCGACAATAAGATTCAGACGGCCTTTCAATATCCAAAGGCCGTCTGAAAACGCGTTATCTTATTTCAAACCCAAAATGCCGCGCAGTTTGGCCAAGTCTTCTGCCAAGGCATTAATCGGCGCCTGCAGGGCTTTGCGGTCTTCTTCGCTCAGTTTGTCATACAGCTCGAAACCGTTCGGGGTTTTGTATTTCGCCAAAATGTCTTCAACCTGTTTGAAGTTGGCATCGGTTTTTTCCAACAACGCTTTGTCTTTGGCTTCGATCAGCGGACGGAACAAATCAACGATTTTTTTGGAGCCTTCCACATTGGCTTGGAAGTCGCTCAAGTCGGTATGGCTGTAACGGTCTTCTTCGCCGCTGATTTTGCTGCCGGCCACTTCTTCAATCAGTTCGGACGCGCCGCCGACCACCTTACCCGGAGGGAATGCCAATGCGTCGATTTCTTTTTGCAGTGCTTCGACATCGGTCATCAGTTTGGCTGCAATTTCCTTCACGCCGGATACGTCTTTTTCTACCCAAAGGGCGTGTTCGATACGGTGGAAGCCGGTAAATCCGGCATCTTTCGCACCGTCTTTGAAGTCGTCTTCACGCGCATCGATGACGGGGTCGAGTTCGCTGAAAAGCTCGGCAATCGGTTCGATACGTTCGTAATGGACGCGGGTGGCGGCAAACAGGGATTTGGCCTTTTCAATGTCGCCGGCTTTAACGGCTTCGGTAAAGGTTTTGGTTTTCGCCACCAGCTCTTTAACCTCGCCTTGAACGTAAGCTTTATAGTCGGCGAGCGGTTGGGACAGTTTTTCCAAATCCGCTTCGTTGGCAGTGTCTTTGAAGCCGCTGTCGGTAACAATCAGCTTACCGCGCGGATTGGTCAACAGGCCGCAAGTCATTTCGTATTCGCCCGGCAGTAGGGTAACGGTCATTTTGTCGGATAAACCCGGGGCGATGTTTTCACGCTCGTCCACCACCATCACGCCTTTCAAGATTTCCCATTCCAGCTTGCGGCCGCTGTCGTTTTTAATGTTGAACACGACTTGGCCGCTGGGGACGGTCAATTCCATTGGTTCACAAGCAGTATCGTTCACGCCGATATTGACCGAACCGTCGGCATTAGCGGCAGCGGATGCGCCTGAAGCGGCAGGCGCGGCTTTTTCGGCTTCAGGCGGCTGACACGCGGTCAAACCCAGAGCCAACATTACGGACAAAGCAGTTAGATTGAATTTTTTCATTTTCATTCCTTTTTATTTAGTTAACGTTTTTGCCGGCGCGCTGCCGCGCAAAAACCAAATCATGACGGGAACCAGATACAGCAGCCAAATCAGGACTTCGCCTTCGGTTGGGTGGTCGGTATAGCCGAAGAAACCGCCGAGCAGCACGCCTAAAGGGCTGTCTTCATGCAAATATTTCGATGTGTCGAAAGCAATATCCTGCATCACATTCCATACGCCGGCCTCATGCAGCGCGCGAAACGAACCGGCCAGCAGACCGGCCGCCACCACAATCAGAAACGCGCCCGTCCAACGGAAAAACTTCGCCAAGTTCAGGCGCATACCGCCCTGATAAATCAGCGTACCGATGACAACTGCCACCAACAGCCCCAACACCGCGCCTATCGGCATAGACCACGTCGGGCTTTGCTGGAACACGGCAAGCAGGAAAAACACGCTCTCTAAACCTTCGCGCGCCACAGCCAAAAACGCCATGCCGACTAAGGCCCACCCCTGGCCGCTGCCGCGGTTCAAGGCCGACTGAACAGAATCCTGAAGATGTTGTTTCATCGAACGCGCGGCCTTCTTCATCCACAAAATCATGTACGTCAACATCGCCACAGCCACCAGGCCGATGACGCCGACCACCAATTCCTGTTCTTTTTGCGGAATCTCGCCCGTAACGGAATGAATGCCGTAACCAATACCCAAACACATGACCGAAGCCAAAAACACGCCCAGCCAAACCTTCGGCATCAGCTCGCTGTGTCCCGACTGTTTCAAAAAACTGGCAACAATACCGACGATCAGGGCGGCTTCGATGCCCTCACGCAGCATAATCAATAAAGCAATCAGCATAAAAAACTCTAAAGTGAAACGTTCATTTGTTAACGCATTTATAACGCTTTATGTTTAATAATGCAAATTATTTTTATTTTTTAATAACCCTATATTTATTAAGATTTTTTAAAAGAAAATAACGAACGTAATCAATAAAAACTAAAAGGCCGTCTGAATTTTATTTTTTCAGACGGCCTTAAAAACAGTAACTAATTGTAAATAAATAATAAAAAAGTTCCATAGTATAAAATTCTCTATCAGTTATATTTTCAAAATTTATCAAATTTAAAAGGTTGATTTACAACAAAAATTAAAACCGCCTTATCTTTTATAGTTGGCATATTGCTGGTGCAATCAGCAATCCATGACATAACAAACGCATAACAAAGGAACCCTCCTATGCCACGTTTAAAATTCCACCAAATCGCTTTGGCTTTGGCCGTTTCTGCCGCGCTGACCGCCTGCGGCGAGAAAACGGCTCAAACAACCGAAACCCCTCAAGCGGCTTCTGCCGCGAGCGCTGCCGATGCTGCCGCAAGCACCGCCGCTGTTTCGGCCCCTCAAAATTCCGCCGATGTTTCTGCCGAAGACAAAGCCCTGTTGGAACGCGCGCAAACCGTGTTGAAATGGCCAACGCGACCGAAGCCGATGCCGCCGCAAAAATCGCCGGTATCCCTGAATACCAAGAGAAATTCAAAGCCGCATTCCCTGAAGACGGCGCGGTTTCCTTCAAAAACATCACCGCCGCATTGGGCGCGTTTGAACGTACCCTGCTGACTCCGACCCGTTGGGACGACTACCTGAAAGGCAACGTATCTGCCCTGAGCGAACAAGAACGCAAAGGCGTACGCGCATTTATGGACAACGGCTGTATCGCTTGTCACAACGGCGTCAACTTGGGCGGTACCATGTTCCAAAAATTCGGTTTGGTGGATGGTCCTTACTGGAAACACATCGACGATCCAAAACACGACAAAGGCCGTGCGGACGTAACCAAAAAAGCCGAAGACGAATTCTTCTTCCGTGTTCCCGGCTTGAGAAACGTTGAACGTACCTATCCATACTTCCACAACGGCAGCGTTTGGGAATTGGATAAAGCCGTCAACATCATGGCGAAAGCCCAATTGGGTAAAACTCTGGCTCCGGAAGAAACTGAAAACATCGTTGCCTTCTTGAAAGCCCTCTCCGGCAATGTTCCTGAATCTGCCCGAACCATGCCTGAGCTGCCTGTATCCACCGATGTCAAATCCCGACCTGACAACAAATAAGGTTTAGCACAAAACAAAGGCCGTCTGAAAATCCGTTTCAGACGGCCTTTTTGTTGCCGGGCATATAGTCGGCTTTGTTTCACGATTCCGCACAATATGGTAATCTTGAGCCGATTTTCACCATACATCCGAAAGGAACATCATGAGCCTGATTATTGAAGACTTGCAAGAAGGCCACGGCAAAGAAGCCGTCAAAGGCAAAGAAATCACCGTACATTACACCGGCTGGTTGGAAGACGGTACCAAATTCGACTCCAGCCTCGACCGCCGTCAACCGCTGACCATCACTCTGGGCGTCGGCCAAGTGATTAAAGGTTGGGACGAAGGCTTCGGCGGCATGAAAGAAGGCGGCAAACGCAAGCTGACCATTCCTTCCGAAATGGGCTACGGCGCACACGGTGCCGGCGGCGTGATTCCTCCGCACGCGACTTTGATTTTTGAAGTCGAGCTGCTGAAAGTGTACGAATAAGCATTTGACGCTTCAAAAGACCGAGGCCGTCTGAAACCCTGTTTTTCAGGTTTCAGACGGCCTGTTTTTATCAAGATTCGGTATAATGCCTGTTTTACAAACAAACCATTTCCCAAGGAACCCTCATGCTTTTACCCGAACAAGTCAAAACCCTGATTGAAGGCGTTACCCCTTGCGAACACGTCGAAGTCGAAGGCGACGGCCATCACTTCTTCGCCGTAATCGTTTCCTCTTCCTTTGAAGGCAAAGCCCGCCTCGCCCGCCACCGCCTGATTAAAGACGGACTCAAGCCGCAACTCGAAAGCAACGAATTGCACGCGCTGTCGATTTCCGTTGCCGCCACGCCGGCCGAATGGGCGGCCAAACAGGCTTAATTCGGAATCAAGCAAAAGGCCGTCTGAAACTTCAGACGGCCTTTTTGCATTCAAACCCAAGCAGCCTCAGCTTCCGGCCTGCATCTGTTTTTTCGGGAAAAACTGCACCACGTTCTCCCCTTGCGGCAACACCAATTTCTTCACGGCATGGCCGTACACGGTTTCAAGCGTGATGTTCAGACGGCCTTCGTTGGCAAAAATCTTATCCACAGCTTCCTTGGCCGCCTGCGGATTGCTGAACTTCAACGCATTCCACAATCCCAAGGTTTCCATGTCCTGCCAAAACGTCCCGGCTTTTTTATAGCTCAACTCAAGCTTGGCCGTGTCGGTTACCGGATCGTAAAAGCCGTTGTCGGCGAGCATATCGCCCAAGTCGTGCATATCAATCAGCGTGGGCGCTTCGCATTCGATGCCTTCATGGTTCAGACGGCCTGTCAGCTCAGTCAGGCTGTCGCGGCCAAAGTGCGTGAAAAACAATAATCCGTCGGTTTTCAAAGCAGCGGCCCAGTTTTTCAATACCGGCAAAATATCGTCGGCGCGGCTGAGGCTGAGGTTGGCCCACAGCATATCGGCGGCGGCTTCAGGCAGCGGCGCGGTCAGGGCTTGGCAATGTTGCGGAATGGTTTTGCCGGTCAGCTTCTGCCAGAAACCGCCTTTGCGCGCGGCGGCGGCGGTTTTCAAAAAGTCGGCATTCGGATCGTATTCTTCAAACACGGCGTCGGGATAACGCGCGGCCAGCAGGCTGCGGCTGATGTCGGCATCGGCACCAATCAGCATGATGCGTTTGGGTGCATTGCGGACCAGCTGCAGGCGCTCGTCGGTGTCTTGGGCGAGATGGCGGTGAATTTGCCAGCGTTTGTCTTGTTCGGTCATGGTGGGTCGTGTCAGCGGGCTTTGCCCGACAATATTCTGTTTTTATGGTTGATGTCTGTTTCAGACGGCCTTTTCGACAAAATTGCGGTAGGTTTCGGCAAATTCGTCGGCATGGCTTAAAAAGGGCGCGTGTGCGGCTTTGTCGATAAGGACCAGCTCGCTGTCGCTCAAATGGCGGTGTAAATATTCGCCCATGCGCGGCGGCGTAATGGCATCTTTCTGTCCAAACACCAGCAATGACGGCGTTTGAATACGCGGCAACAGCGGACGCGCGTCGGCATGGTTGACCGCTTCAAGCGCGGCCTGTAAGGCGGAAGGCGTGCCGCAACGCGCCAAATCGGGCAGCACCCGGTTTAAGATTTCGCCGGAATTCGGCGTGTGCAGCAGTTGCAGTTGTAGAAACTGTTTAATATGTTTGGCATAATCCTGCTGGAATGCGCCGACCATCTTGCCCAAGGCAGGTTGCGCCAAACCTTCGGGATAATCCGTGTCGGCAGTCAATCGGGCAAAACTTGCCGTCAGGCAGAGCGATCGGATTTTGTCGGGATAAAGCGCGGTCAGATACAGGGCAACCAGTCCGCCCAGCGACCAGCCGAGAATGTGTGCCGGCGTGTCGATTTGTCCGGCGAAGGCTTCGGCAACGGCGGCAATATCAAACGGCTCGGTAAAAGGCGCATCGCCGTGTCCGGGCAAATCAAGCGCGCGGACGTCCCAACCGGCAGGCAGGCGCGGTATCAAATCGTCGAATACATGGCGGTTCGCTGCCCAACCGTGTATCAGATAAACTTTTTTGGTGGAGTGTGGCATGAATGTTCTTTCTTGGTGGCGCAATTTGAAACGGCTCAATGCGCGACGTTGCGTATTATGCCACGATTCCGTTTCAGACGGCCTTTGCCGAGGCTGCGCAAACGATTTGACGGAATATTTTATCGACGCGGCACAAAGCTGTCCTTTGTGTTTCCGCCCTGTCGCGGGCAGGGCGGTGTGCGGCAGTTGCCAGAAAAAGCCGCCCGCATTTGATAGAATGTGGGCCTCGCTGTATTACGAACCGCCTGTCAGCAGCATGATACGCGAGCTGAAACACTTGGCCGACTTGGGCATGAGCCGTCCGTTGGCGGATTTGATGTGCCAAAACGCACCGGACTGGCTGGCGACGGAACACTTCGATTTCGTCCTACCCATGCCTTTGAGCAAAGAGCGGCGGCTCAAGCGCGGATTCAACCAAAGCGAGGCGTTGACGGATATTTTGGCAAAACGCTACGGCTGGACGCTGCTGCCGCGCCACGCGGTTTTCAGACGGCATGGCGAGCCGCAAAGTACGCTGAAAAGCGACGAACGTCGGCGAAATATCAAGAATGCATTTAAAATCAAAGCCGAATTGCCGAAGGCGTGTAATATTCTGTTAATTGACGATGTCTTCACCACCGGTTCGACTTTGGACGAATTGGCGAAAACGCTGAAAAAATCAGGCGCAGGTAAGATTTTTTGCTGGAGCTTGGCGCGGCCGCCAATGAAAAAATAGCTTAAAGTTTTTGACACCCATGGAACATTTCGGCATTATGCCACTCTATAAGTGATTGATTTATATGTTTACCATAGTTTTGTACCAACCCGAAATCCCGCCCAATACGGGCAATATCATCCGCCTGTGCGCCAATACCGGTGCCGATTTGCACTTGGTCAAGCCGCTTGGGTTTCCGCTGGATTCATCCAAAATGAAACGCGCGGGCTTGGATTATCACGAGTTTGCCAAACTGACGGTACATGAGAATTTCGAAGACTGCCTCAAGGCACTCGAAGGCCGCCGCATTTTCGCGCTGACCACCAAAGGCTCTACCCGCCCCGACGAAGTTTCCTTCCGCGAAGGCGACGTGTTGCTGTTTGGTCCCGAAACGCGCGGCCTGCCTGCCGAGATTCTCGACAGCCTGCCTGCCGGACAAAAAATCCGCCTGCCGATGATGCCCGGCAGCAGGAGCATGAATCTTTCCAATACTGTCGCCGTTATTCTGTTTGAAGCATGGCGACAAAACGGTTTTGCCGGCGGCGTATAGCAGGCCGTCTGAAACCGCTGCGTTATCAACTCAAGAACGGAACCCGTTTTGACTTTTACCAAAAAAACCCTCCTTTCCTTAGCCGCCGCCACCATCGGCGTCCTTTCCATCAATGCCGCCGTCGCCGACAGCGTGGTCCGAGTCGAAAAACTGCATCCTTCTGCCAACCGCAGTTATAAAGTTGCCGGCAAACGCTACACGCCGCTGACCAAAGTTTCCTCTTTCAGCCAAACCGGCAAAGCCTCATGGTACAGCAGCCAATTCCACGGCCGTAAAACTTCCAGCGGCGAGCGTTACAATATGAACGCCCTTTCCGCCGCCCACAAAACCCTCCCTATTCCCAGCTACGCACGCGTGACCAATATGCAAAACGGCAAAAGCGTCATCGTCCGCGTCAACGACCGAGGCCCTTTCCACGGCAACCGCGTCATCGATGTTTCCAAAGCCGCCGCCCAACAATTAGGTTTCATCAACCAAGGTACGGCCAACGTCAAAGTTGAGCAAATCATCCCCGGCCAAACCGCTGCTCAAACCATTATTTCCCCAAACAACAAAGAATTTTTTGTTGATTTGAAATCCTTCGGTACCGAACGCGAAGCACAGGCTTATTTGAACCAAACCGCACAAAGCCTGCCGTCGGACAGCAAAGTCATGCTTGAAAAACGCAACTACGAATACGTTGTCAAAATGGGTCCGTTCAGCAGCCAAGAACGTGCCGCCGAAGCAGGCGAACGCGCCCGTCATCTGAACCTGGCATCCGCCATCTGATTTCGTCCGCGTTACCGCTGAAGTTTGATACAATACAAGGCCGTCTGAAACCCGATTGCAAGGTTTCAGACGGCCTTTTTTAATCACAGGGGAACACCATGATCAGCAGGCTCACAGGCAAATTGATTGAGAAAAATCCGCCGCAGGTCGTTATCGACGTCAACGGCGTCGGTTATGAAGCCGACGTTTCCATGCAGACTTTCTACAACCTGCCTCCCGTTGGCGAAACCGTCCATCTTTACACCCAGCTTGTCGTCCGCGAAGACGCGCATTTGCTGTTTGGATTCGCCTCGGCCGAGGAACGCGCCACCTTCCGCCAACTGGTCAAAGTTAGTGGCATCGGTGCCAAAACCGCATTGGGCATTTTGTCGGCCATGAATGCCGACGAGCTGGCGCAAGCTATTGCCGAAGAAGACGTCAAACGCCTCTCTTCCGCCCCCGGCATCGGCAAGAAAACCGCCGAACGCATGGTGTTGGAACTGCGCGGCAAACTCGTGTCCCATACCGTTTCAGACGGCCTGTTTGTCCCTGCTGCCGTTGCCGACGAAAGCCAAGACATCATCAACACCCTGCTTGCCCTCGGATACAACGAACGCGAAGCCAAAGCCGCCACCAAAGGCATTCCCAAAGGTACGGAAGTCGGCGAAGGCGTGCGCCTGGCCTTGAAAAACCTGCTCAAATAAGGCCGTCTGAAACATGAAAACCGCCGTCCTGAGTGCCGCTTTGCTTCTAAGCGCGTGCGTTTATACCGAGACCCCGTACGGGCGCACCGCCGTCTTAGATCTGCCCGTCCACTCGCAAACCACCGTCAACAAAACCGTGACCATCAACGCCCCGCCCGGGACGACCGTCATCTATCAAGACAGCGAACCCGTTCACAACAATCCGGCCTATCCCGTTTATCCCCGCCGGGTTTATCGTTATCGATAAACAATGCTGACCGTTTGAAACCATAGGTTCAGACGGCCTGTTGAGAGACCAGCCATGAAATACATCCTTCCCCTGCTTTTACTCCTGAGCGCCTGCACACCGGACACCAAGACCACGGATGCCGCATCCGCCCCCAAAACACACGGCTTTGCACACCGCCTGACCGAAGGCGAAAAACTGCTGACCCAAGCCCTCATCAAACAAGACCTCGCCGCCTACTTCAAACACGAAACCGGCGGCGCATTTGCCGAACAAGCCCCCTTATTCTCGGCCCAACAACTTGCCGAACAGAAAAACATCCCCCAAAACGATGCCATCGGCGTTTACGGCAAAATCATCAAAACCCAAGGCCGCACCGCCTGGCTGCAAACCGACAAGCAAACCCTCAAACTCGATTTGGCCGAACCGCTGCAAGAAGCAGAAGGCGAAGTTACCCTCGTCTGCCAACATGAAAACACCGCATTCCAAGACTGCCAAACAGAAGCAAATTTCGCCCGACGCTTTACCGAACAAATCTTCTCGGCGGTCGAGTCCGGACGCGTATCCGCCCAAACAGACGCACCGGCCGAAGAAATCATGGCCGGCCGCCTCATCCCGTTTTTGAGTGCCGCCAGCGACTTTACCGGCAACTTCAAAGCCTGCGCCACCACCATGACCGAATACTGCACCAGCCGCCTGGCACGCGAAATGCCCGAATCCGCAGTCCGCAAAAAAGCACAGGAATTGGGTTTGACCGAAATAGCATTTAAAAAGAAAAAATAAATATTTAGGCCGTCTGAACCCTATGGCGGCTGTGTTATAATCCGCACCTCATACAGGTCGGACAGACAGTCGCCGCGTATCGCGTAAGGCATACGGGGAGGAAAGTCCGGGCTCCACAGAGCAGAATGCCGGCTAACGGCCGGGCGCGGCAACGCGACGGAAAGTGGAACAGAAAGCAATACCGCCGATGATTGCCTTCGGGCAAAACAGGTAAGGGTGAAAAGGTGCGGTAAGAGCGCACCGTGCATTTGGTAACAAAGCGCAGCAGGCTAAACCCCATTCGGAGCAAGACCAAACAGAACGCGATGACGCTGCTCGCCGAGCGTTCGGGTAGGTTGCTTGAGCACACCAGCAATGATGTGCCTAGAGGAATGACTGTCCGCGACAGAACCCGGCTTACCGTCCGAGCTGTATGTCCCCATACCGCGGCAGGTTTTAAAAACCTACCGCATTTTTATAGAAATAAAAAGGCCGTCTGAAACCTGAATCTTGGTTTCAGACGGCCTTTTTTTAAACCACTGTTTATGGACGGTATTCCGGTTTCATGCCGTTGGGCAGGAGTTGCCATACATAGCCGGTGGTTTTCATTTTGCCGGCCACTTCGCCTGCTTCGTCGCCATAGCCCCAGAAATAATCCACACGGACCGCGCCTTTAATCGCGCTGCCGGTATCTTGCGCCATAATCAGGCGGTTGAGTGCTTTTTGGGTGGTCGGGTGGGCAGTGGCGACAAATAATGGTGCGCCAAGCGTGATGTAGTGGCGGTCTATGGCACCGGCGTATTCGCCCATCAACGGCGTACCCAATGCGCCTACCGGGCCGGAATCACTGCTGCCGGTCAGCTCGCGGAAGAAGACGTAGCTTGGGTTTTGTCCCAAAACTTCGGCAAGGCGGCCGGGGTTTTGCTTCATATAGGCCTTGATGCCCTGCATGCTGGTCTGACCCAGCGGCAGATAGCCTTTGTCCGCCATATAGCGGCCGATGGAAACATACGGATGTTCGTTTTTATCGGCAAATCCGACGCGGATGTATTTGCCTGACGGCGTTTTCAGACGGCCTGAACCTTGAATGTGCATAAAGAAAAGTTCGACCGGATCATCTGCGTAACCCAAAATTAGTGCTTTGCCGTTAAGCGCGCCGCCGTTAATTTGGCTGCGGGTGTAGTAAGGAACGAAACGGCTGCCTTCAAAACGGCCTTTCAGCGCAGTGCTGCGTGCTGTAATCGGGAATCTGGACAAGTCGGCCGTGTATGTGCCGCTATTGTCGATGACGCCGCTGTTTTGGCCGGTTTGGCGGATGCGGACGGTGGCTTTGCTGCCTCTCAAGTTTGCAGCCAGCGGAACAGAAACAAAATCGTTCGGAATGCCGTAAATAGGGAAACGGGATTGGCTTGTGGACTTGTCGTCGCCGTGAAGGACCGGTTCGTAATAGCCGGTAATGGTGCCGGCAGGATTGCCGCCGTTATCGACGCGCCATGCGGTGAAATAGCGTTCAAAGAAGTGTTTGGCTTGGAAATGGTGCGCCGGCGTTTGCATGGCTTGGATACAAACGTCCTGCCAGCCTTGGCGATTTTTAAGTTTTTCACAACCTAAGCGGAAAGATTGCAGGCTTTGGGCGAAGTGTTGGGTGCTCCAGTGCGGCAGTTCGTTGTAGGAAACAACGGTGTAGTTTGCTCCTCCCCCGCTCACTGTCGTACCGATGGGGTCAGGCGTACCGGTGGAGCGGTCAGGGCCTTTGATAACGCTGGTGTCGGTTTCGGGAAGGTTTTTAATGCTTTTGCTCGGACAGGCGGCAAGAATGGCCGCGGCAATGCTGACGAGCGTAATGCGGTACAGGTGTTTTTTCATGGAATCAATAGCGTGTCGAAAGGCCGTCTGAAAACTATTTTTCAGACGGCCTATGTTGGAAAGTGCTGATTTTAACACAAAAAAGTCATTTATCGGCGCGGCGGTAATTGGACGACAACCGTATCGGCCAGCATATCGTAGAGCGTGCGGCGGTCGCGTTTGACGGAGAAGAGCATGATAAAGTTGATGAAAGTCATAAGCAGAGAAACCAAATCTCCGCCTGTTTCATTTACTGCCAACATTACCGCAATGACTATAATACCGACAATAAATGCCCAAGCCACTTCGCGTATCAAAACCGTACCACCGAAACCCGGATTGCTCCCGTCACTTTTTAACACCCGTATGCCCATAATTTTTTTACCTAAAGACTGACCGTCCCGGCTCATGTAATACAGTTGGAAGATACCAAAAACCAAATAGACAGCCAAAGAAATAAAAAATGTTATAACAGCATATTCAGGGGTATTAGAAAGAGAAGATTCCGAAACCAATTCTTCGCTTTCATCAAAAGTGAAAACTACCATCACAATGAATGGTACCCATATCAAAACATTAAATAAATTATTCAACAAATATGCCGTAACCCTCGCCCCCGGCGAAGCAATATGGACATCCACTATTTCCGTTTTAGGCAAATCCGACAAATTGATTTCGCTCATTTAATCTTCCTCTGTGCTATTTAATGAGATGCAATTTCATTGCCATCTTAACCTATTTTTCCATCATTCTAAAAAATTTCGATAAAAACCTTTACATTTTCCGCAGACGGCGTTAAAACACTTGTTTTCCCCTTTTTTATAGTGGGTTAACAAAAATCTGAACAAAGCGGCAGGCGATGCCGTTCCGATTTTTGTTAATGCACTATAAAACTTATCAGGATTTTCTTCTTAAGGAGTAGCACATGAAAGTAGGTTTCGTCGGCTGGCGCGGTATGGTCGGCTCTGTTTTAATGCAGCGTATGAAAGAAGAAAACGACTTCGCCCACATTCCCGAAGCGTTTTTCTTTACCACTTCCAACGTCGGCGGTGCTGCCCCTGATTTCGGTCAGGCAGCCAAAACATTGTTGGATGCCAACGATGTTGCCGAATTGGTAAAAATGGACATCATCGTTACCTGTCAGGGTGGCGATTACACCAAATCCGTCTTCCAACCCCTGCGCGACAGCGGCTGGAACGGATACTGGGTTGACGCGGCTTCTTCCCTACGCATGAAAGACGATGCGATTATCGTCCTCGACCCTGTCAACCGCAACGTCATCGACAACGGCCTCAAAAACGGCGTGAAAAACTACATCGGCGGCAACTGCACCGTTTCCCTGATGCTGATGGCTTTGGGCGGTTTGTTCCAAAACGATTTGGTCGAATGGGCAACCAGCATGACCTACCAAGCCGCTTCCGGCGCGGGTGCGAAAAACATGCGCGAACTCATCAGCGGCATGGGCGCGATTCACGCCCAAGTGGCAGACGAGCTTGCCGACCCTTCCAGCGCGATTCTCGACATCGACCGCAAAGTGTCCGATTTCCTGCGCAGCGAAGACTATCCGAAAGCCAACTTCGGCGTACCGCTCGCCGGCAGCCTGATTCCGTGGATTGACGTGGATTTGGGCAACGGCCAGTCCAAAGAAGAATGGAAGGGCGGCGTGGAAACCAACAAAATCCTCGGCCGCAGCGACAATCCGACCGTAATCGACGGCTTGTGCGTACGCATCGGCTCTATGCGATGCCACAGCCAAGCCCTCACCCTGAAGCTGAAAAAAGACCTGCCTGTTTCTGAAATCGAAGCCATCTTGGCAGGTGCAAACGACTGGGTGAAAGTCATCCCTAACGAAAAAGAAGCCAGCATCCACGAGCTGACTCCTGCCAAAGTTACCGGTACGCTGTCTGTTCCTGTCGGCCGTATCCGCAAACTGGAAATGGGCGGCGAATACATCAGCGCGTTCACTGTCGGCGACCAACTCTTGTGGGGCGCTGCCGAGCCGTTGCGCCGCGTATTGCGCATTATCTTGGGCAGCCTGTAATTTAGGTTGGCATGAAAAAAGCAACAAGGCCGTCTGAACCTTTTCAGACGGCCTTGTTTCCTATTCTTTCTTACCGGCCAAACCGATTTCTTTGGTGGAATCGCCAACTTTGATTTGCGCCTTACCGGCAATTTCTTCAGCCTGCGGACCGAAGAGTTTCAAATCATAACGGCCGTTTTCCACGCCGTTCAAACTGGTTTTACCGCTGATGGCGGCTTTACCATTGTTATTGGCAATGCCTGCGGCAAGCAGGTCGACATTATTGTGGGAAGCCATGCTGCTGATTTTGCCGTAACCTTGTTTTTTATCGAAATCGACGGTGTATTTCAGACGGCCGCTGCGGTCATCGCCGTTAAACGCAATGCCCGAATACTGATAGCTGCCTTGTTTGGGCAAATTGCGGTAAGCGGTTTCATCGCCTTGGACTTCGCCGACGGTGAATGTGTATGTATCGAGGTTTTGCAGCTTGCCCGCGTTATCGGCTTTTTGTTTGGCGTAACGCGCGGCAACAGCGGAATAATTTTGTTTATACACTTGGAAGTCGCCCGTTTCCAAAGTGATGACTTGGCCTTTTACCTTAATTTTTTGGGCGTAGTCGTAAGAGGACACTTTATCGGTTTTCAAAAAGCCGGTATCGAGTTTGCCGCCTTTTTGCAGGGTTTGCGTTTTACCGTTGGCCGTCAGCTCCAACGTACCGTTTTCAGGGACAGATTCGTTCAATTCAATGGACAACACGCCTTTCGGATGCGGATTGAGCGGTTTGGTCAGGGCATTCGACAAGCCGCTTGTTGCGCCACCGCAGGCAGCCAACATCAAAGACAGGGAAGCAGTCAAAGCAGAAATGCGGAGGGTTCTCATCATTTTTTCCTTTCCTTTTTATTTGGTATGATATTTATTATATACCTAAAAAAATAAACAATAAATGATTTTTGTCAAAATTAAGCATTTTAAATATCTATTTCATAAATATTGAAACATTTTTAAAACAACGGATATTCCCTTAATCCAGCATCCATTCCGCTATAATCATTTTATTTTGCAAACGGACTTCATTATGCCGAAAATCACCCTTATCGCCGCCTACGCCGCCCGCCGCTGTATCGGCATCAACAACACCATGCCTTGGCATTTGCCCGAGGATTTTGCCTTTTTCAAATCCTACACCATCGGCAAACCCGTCATTATGGGCCGCAAAACATGGGAGTCGCTGCCGCGCAAACCGCTGCCCGGCCGTCAAAACATCGTCATCACCCGCCAAGATTATCAGGCCGAAGGCGCGCAAACGGCGGCTTCTTTGGAAGATGCGCTGGCTTTGTGTCAGGGGGTTGAAGAAGTCATCATCATGGGCGGCGCGCAAATTTATGCACAAGCCCTGCCGATTGCCACGGATTTGCGTTTGACCGAAGTCGGTTTGGATGTGGACGGCGATGCGTTTTTTCCTGAGTTTTCCACAGAAACATGGCAAGAAGCCTCTCGGGAAAACCATGTTTCCGCCAAAGGCATAGAATACGCGTTTGTGCATTATGTGAAGGCATAATCCGACAACGCAAAGGCCGTCTGAAACCCTGTTTTTCAGGTTTCAGACGGCCTTTTTATTTCGTTTGTTTACGGCATACCTTTAAGCCGTTTTGTTCTTCAAAGGCAGCTTGATATGCGGTTTGGCCGGCTTGGGCGCTTCTTTCAGTCCAAGTTCGATTTGCTGCTCTTCGCTCAACAAATTGCTCCAGTCGCCTTTTTTATACCAGTCGCGGCCGTCCAACTCGATGGGATGTTGGATGCGTTCGCAGCCGTTGCCGCATTGTAGATCGTCTTCTTTGCAGTATTTGTCGCAACCCCAGCAGATACGCTCGGGATTTTTCGGGAAAATGGGAAATTTCTTGGCCATGGTGTTCTTCTTTTGTTTGTGTGCGGTACGGGCAGAATTATAAGTGATTTAAATGGGGCTGGCGGCGGGTTTATCGTGTTTTACGCTGATTTTTTAAGATGTGTTAACCTTTCAGACGACTTATACTATAAAAACTATCCCTATGCGGTACAACAAGAGGATCTGATATGAATATATGCCGTCTGAAGCCTGAATTTGTCGAGCCTTTAGCCTTCGCGCTGTTTGAAGAATGGCACGATTTTGCGCCGTGGTCGTCTCTGGACAAAATCCGTGCGTATTACGCGCAGTGCCTCGATGGGGATGATTTGCCGATGGCGTTTGCGGCTGTGGATAAGGAAGGGCGGCTAATGGGTTCGGCGGCATTGAAGCGATTTGATATGGCGTGTTTTCCCGAATACGAATATTGGCTGGGCGATGTGTTCGTTTTACCGCAATTTCGCGGTTTGGGTGTGGGCAAACAGCTGGTTTCGTTTTGTCTGGATAAAGCACGCGAACTGAGTTTGCCGCATCTGTTTCTCTATACGCCGGATGTGCAGGCCGTGTATGAAAAGTTCGGCTGGAAAGAAATCACCCAGACTTGGCACAACGGGGAAACCGTATCCGTCATGAAATTGGATTTATAGCTTGAAAAGAATAAAAGGCCGTCTGAACATTTGGTTTCAGACGGCCTTTGTTTTTTTAAATTATCCACAACTACCCTATCCGTTTAAACGGCGGCAGACAGGCCAATAATTGTTGGCCGTAGCGTTGCGTTTTGACGCGGTTGTCAAGGATAGTCACGCGGCCGTAATCCTGTTCGGTACGGATAAGGCGGCCGACGGCTTGGATCAGTTTGATGCTGGCTTCGGGAACGGTGATTTCGATAAAGGGATTGCCGCCGCGTTGTTCAATCCAACGGTTTTGGGTTTTCTCGATGGGATTGTCCGGCATGGCAAACGGCAGCTTGGCAATAATGACTTGCACGCATGCCGTACCGGGCAGGTCGAGGCCTTCGGCAAAACTGTCGAGGCCGAAAATAATGCTGGCTTTACCTTCGGCAATGGCTTGATGGTGTCTTTGTAAAAGAACGGCCTTGGGCAACTCGCCTTGTACAAGCAGAAGCGGCAAGTATTCGTCAGGCAGTCGCAAGGCGACATCCTGCATTTGCTTGCGCGAGGAAAACAACACCAGCGTGCCGATGGCTTCAACCGGCGAAACCAGCTTCGGCAACCATTCGACAATGGCGGCCGTATGCGCATCAGGGTCTTTCGGGCTGGCATGAACCGGCGGAATATACAGCTCGCCTTGCGCATCGAAATTAAACGGGCTTTCCAAAGCAAGCGTGGTGGTTTCGGGCAGCCATAATAGGCCGGTTTGGCGCAAAATCAGGTTGAAGCTGCCGAGCGATTGCAGGGTGGCCGAAGTCAGCACCGCGCCTGCCGCGCGCCGCCACAGGCTATTGGCAAGGTGGGATGCGCTGCTGATGGGGCTGGCGTTGAAAATATAGTCGTTTTTGTCGTCGGCACGGCGGGTTATCCATTTTGCCAACGGCTCTTCGCCTTCAATGGGAACGGTGGAAAGCAAATCCCAAACCGCGCTGATTTGTTCAATACGGGCGATAAAAAGGCCGAATTCGCTGGTCAGGCGGTCGAGGAGCGCGCCGTCCTGCTCTTTTTCGCGGCGCGCGGCGGAAAGCGCATCGTTCAGCCCGACAACGTGTTTGAGCAGGCTGCGCGCGGCAATAGCCGTATTGGAAACTGTGGTTTCCAGGCCTTCGGGGATTTTGCCGTCTTCCCACAGCCAAGTCGGTTCGTTGTGTTTCCGCCTGTCGTTTTCAGACGACCCCAGACTTAAAGATGGCTCTTCCGCCAAATGGAACTGCCATTCGTGCAGGCTGTCGAGCAAGGATGTGGCAGCTTCGTCGGCAAGGTTGGCAAGTTCGGCTTTATCGGTAAGCGCGGCAATTTTGCCGGTCAGCTGCGGCAGTTTTTCCAGTGTCCAAACGGCAATATTCCATGAATGTTCGGCGGCAAAGCGGCTGAGGGCTTTTTTGGGCAGGTGGTGCGCTTCGTCTATGCAATAGAAACTGTTTTCGGGCGCAGGCAGAATCACGCCGCCGCCCATGCTGATGTCGGCAAGCAGAAGGTCATGGTTGGCAACGACGACATCGACGGTTTCCAAGACATCGCGCGCCAGGTAAAACGGACATTCCGCACGGTTGGGACAGGCGGATTTCAGGCAGCCGTGGCGGTCGTTGGTAACTTTGAGCCAAATCGCGTCATCGATTTTTTCCGGCCAAGCGTCGCGGTCACCATTAAAACGGCGGGCAGAAAATTCATCGGCAATGTCACGCAGCAGGTTCAATTCTTCCGGCTTGGGTTTGCTGTCCCACAACACTTCCGTCGCTTCAAAACCAAGCAGGTTTTGCTGGGCGTTGTTTTGCGTCAGTTGATAGAGTTTGTAAGGGCAAAGATAACGGCCGCGCCCTTTGGCAAGCGCAAAGGTCAGCTCCAAACCGCTTTTTTCGACCAGAAACGGCAAATCGCGGTCAACCAACTGCTCCTGCAAGGCCACCGTCGCGCTGCTGACAATCAACCGTTTGCCGCGTGTTTGCGCCATAATGCCGCCGGCCAAAAGGTAGGCCAATGATTTACCCACGCCGGTCGGCCCTTCGATCACGGCAATGCTCTCGCCCTCGCGTTTGGGCGCTTCTTCGCCTTCTTCACGCGTCAACGTCCGCGAAAAAGCGTTGGCAATCGCCGCAATCATTTCCCGTTGCGAAGCGCGCGGACGGAAACCGGGCAGGTTTTTGCCGATATTTTGGTAATGGTCGCGGATGGCGTTTTTTTCTAAATCGGTGAGCATGGTGTTTTGTACGGCGGTAGAAGTGGGCTTATTTTAACATTGCACGGAAGCGGTACAATATCGTTGTCGGAATGGGGGAAGGTAAACCGTGTGGACGTGGTTGGTTTTTTGGTTGCAGCGTTTGAAATACCCGTTGTTGCTTTGGATTGCGGATATGCTGCTGTACCGGTTGTTGGGCGGTGCGGAAATCGAATACAGCCGTTGCCCTGTGCTGCCAATGACGGATTGGCAGCATTTTTTGCTGGCGATGGGAACGGTGTCGGCTTGGGTGGCGGTGATTTGGGCATATCTGATTATTGAAAGTGAAAAAAGCGGAAGATATTGAGTCATTCGGACACAATGCCGTCTGAAACGGAAGTTCAGACGGCATTTGTTTTAGGTTGCCGTACCGCTTAGGGAATACCGGCGACAGGATAGGTGGGACGGCTGCGATGGCCTCTAAGGTAACGGGTTCTTTGACGATTCAGGTACTGTTCGATCAGCTGCCAATCAATCACTTGATCCAGCTTCAATAGTGGGAAGCGGTCGATGTGTTTGGCAATCATGGCTTGGGCGGTTTGTTGGAAGAAGGTGGTCATGAGAAATCCCCTAAATGTCTTGGTGGGGATTTAGGGGATTTTGCAAAGGTCTCAGGTTGGCGTTCAGACGGTGTTTCTATTAAAAACGTACCTCAAGTTTGAAACGCATTGCAAAAAACACCGCTGTATATCCGTTCAAACAGCACTTTTTTTGATGAAAAATCAATATAGTAAATCATTGCATGGCGTGTTTTACCTTGCCTTCTATGATAAAATACACGCATTTTTTGCAGAGCAGTTGTTTCAACTCATCATAAATATGAACAAAAAACCCACCTACATCAGTTTATTTAGCAGTGCAGGCGTTGGTTGCTATGGTTTTAAAACCAATGGTTTTGAATGTGTAGCAACCAACGAACTTTTAGAAAAACGCCTAAAAATCCAAAAATATAATCAAAAATGCCGCTTTGATTCAGGTTATATTGCTGGCGATATTACCCTGCCTGAAACCCAAGCCAAACTGTTTGCCGAAATTCGACGCTGGAATACTGAAATTGATGTTGTGATTGCCACACCACCTTGCCAAGGAATGTCGGTTGCCAACCATAAAAAAAATAATGAAATGGCAAGAAATTCTTTGGTCGTGGAATCAATCAAAATCGTTCGGGAAGTTCAGCCCAAATTTTTTATTTTTGAAAACGTCAAAGCCTTTTTAAATACACCCTGCACCGATACCGATCATCAAGAAAAGCCGATTGAGGAAGCCATTTGGTCAAATTTGGGCGGACATTACAACATTCTATCCAACGTACTAAATTTTAAAGATTATGGTGCAAATTCCAGTCGTACCAGAACGCTGGTGATTGGCGTACGAAAAGATATTCATCACATTACGCCGTACGATATTTTCCCCAAGCAAACACCGCCAAAAACCTTGCGTACATTGCTGGCTGACCTACCGCCTTTAATGCAAATGGGCGAAATTAGCGATGATGATATTTACCATAGCTATCGCGAATTTGATCGCCGTATGTTGTCATGGATTGCACAGCTTAAAGAAGGCGAGTCAGCTTTCCAAAATACTGATCCTGCACGCATTCCCCATCAAATTAAAAATGGTGAAATTATCTACAATCAAAACAAAAATGGAGACAAATACGCCCGTTGGTTTTTAGATCGTGAGGGTCCGTGCATCCATACCCGTAATGACATTTTAGCCAGCCAAAACACCATCCACCCCACTGAAAACCGTGTATTTTCCGTGCGTGAACTCATGCGTATGATGTCAATTCCGCCATCATTTAAATGGACGGCACAAGATGAAAAACAGCTTAATGCACTGTCATTTGATGAGAAAAAAACCTTTTTGAAAAAAGAAGAGCTGAATATCCGCCATTGTATCGGTGAATCTGTGCCAACCGCTGTTTTGGCCAATGTCGCACAAAACATTCAGGCAGCCTTGCAACAGTCCGAACTGTCAATGACGGAAATTCAAAATTTAATCAAACGAGAAAATTTATCCCTTGCCGATAATCTCTACCGATTTATTGAGCAACATTTTGACGCATATCCATTCAGTCGGCTTTTGCAAATTGCTGAATACGCTAATGCTGCCCGTAGCGAAACGGCTGCTTATTTTACCCGTATTGATATTGCTTTCGGACTGGTTAATGCTCTTCCTGATTTCAAAAAGAAAAAAAACTTACGGATTTTAGAACCCTCTGTCGGCATTGGTAATTTCATTCCACTACTGGCAAAAAAATATGCAGACAAAGAAAAAGTTATTTTTGATTTAGTGGATATTGACTCAAACAGTTTAAATCTCCTGTCATTGCTGCTGAAAAAATTAAATTTAGGCAGTAAATTTGAGTTCAATATTATTCATCAGGATTTTTTAACCGCAACGCTGCCTGAAAACTATGATCTAGTCATCGGCAATCCACCATACGGCAAAGTTAAGGCAAGTGATAAAAATTTGGCACTATACCGTAAAAATGCTACCAATAAAGATACGCAAAATATTTTTTCATTTTTTATTGATAAGGCTCTGACGCTCAGTAAAACCGTGGCTTTGGTTGTTCCCAAAAGTGTGATTAACGCCCCCGAGTTTCAAATAACCCGACAACAACTTATCACAGCCAATATCAACCGCATTATTGATTACGGCGAGAAAGCATTTAAAGGCGTAAAAATAGAGACGATTGCCTTTATTGCCGATCAAACCGACAAAGACAATCAACATATTACGATAGAAAGCCATATCCAAGAAACGTTGATACAAAACTGTAAAAACTATTTTTTTTCTGATAATTTCCCTTATTGGTTGATTTATCGTAATAGTGAATTTGATCAAATTGCACAAAAATTGGAATTTAATGTATTTCAATCATTCCGAGATCGCCAAATTACCAAATCGCATACACAGAATAGTGGCAATGTTCGGGTTTTAAAATCCCGTAATATCGGTAACAACGAGATTATTGATATTGAGGGCTATGATAGTTATGTGGATTCAGTTGCCCCTTTTTCTGTCGGCAAATTTATTAACCGTAAAAATGTCGTGATGATTCCCAATCTGACTTACAAACCTCGGGCAGCATTTTTGCCTGAAAACAGTATTGCTGATGGCTCGGTTGCCCTACTGACAATGAAAAAACACGAAAAAATCCTAACCCAACGAGATCTCGCATACTATGCAACTCCCGAATTTGAGCAGTTTTACCGTGTTGCCCGTAATTATGGTTCTCGTTCAATGAATATAGACAATCATTCTGTGTTTTTTTTCGGATTGCTAAAAGATTAGAGGAGTAAAAAATGAATATGGAAAATTATTTTTCTAACTTAAATTTAGATATCAGAACACATAAACTCGGCACATTTACCGATCAAAAAGTAACCCCGGATGTATTATGTGCCGTAGCAGAATGTATCAGCGAATATGTTGAAAAGATTGGAGAAATATTTAGTATTAACGATATTCGTTATTCAGATTATGCCGAATATATCGCCACCGCCGTATTTAAAAAACCATCCATTGAAAATGCCGGTAGCGAATACAATAAATTTTTTTCACAACCGATTAAAATGCTGAGCTATTGTGGCGTATTAAGCGAAGAAAAGTTTTCTAGATACTATCGGTACGGCGTACAGAATAATAAAATCCTGCAATATATTGCCAATCGTGAAAGAAATGCCCTAAATTTCATCCAAGCATTTAGTGAAAAATTATTAAAAGACAGTGGTATTTATCCAAAATTTGCCGATTTTTTTGCCCAGCCTAATAAAAATACGTTTGAAAGTATGAAAACGGCGTTTACCGATCTTGTTATCCAAAACACACCCAAAAATACCGAAGTAGAAGTTCGCCGTATTTTTACCAAAATCATTAATCCATTGGCTTATAAACATAATACTTTTGGCACAAGAAAAGGGAGTATTTCCAATACCCCCATTACATTAGACGAGCTTTATTACAATCGCCTAAACTGGCGAGATAAAGGCAAAGAAAAATCGCTCACTCGCAAAGAAGCTCAAGCTCTATTTGCCGATAGTGCAAATGCCGCAAATTTGAATTATTTAGTTAATAAAGCCAAAAAATTTGTCAAAACGCTACACAAAACCAGCGAAGTTCAACGTTTTGATCCCACAGAAGCCAATCAGGCACATCATATTTTTATGGCAAGCGAATTTCCTGATTTAGCATCGCTGCCTGAAAATCTGATTTGCCTGACACCAAACCAGCATTTCAATTTTGCTCACCCAAGCAATAAAACCGCCGTTATTGACAAACATTACCAGCGTATTTGCCTGATGGCGAAATTGGACAGTATTGAGCAAGATAACCGTGCTAATACAGGCAATTACGATTACCATGAATTTATTCATGTACTCAATACAGGATTTAATACAGATCAGTTTGATGTTTCTATGAGTTACGAAACATTGAAGCATCGTATTTTAATGTTTGATTTTTAAATAAATATTTTAAAAATAAAAAACACGAATCTCATGAAGCGGATTCGTGTTTTAAATTAGAATTTACATATTCGCACCAGCATCAAATTCTGCATGAAATTGAGACGGAATATTTGCTTTTATTGTTGAAAGATTTTGTTTTCCACCAGAAACAAAACCTAACTGAGATAGCATTTCAAAAAGCTCATTACAATTTAGCCTATATGCAATATTACCTACGCCTGCCGTAAATTTAAATCCTAGTGGCACAAAAATATTTTGTGCTTTACTTGAGAAAAACTGTATACGTCCCTCATCACCCCAAGCACCTTGCACACTATTTTTTTCAAAAACCAAATTTACATCATTAGGATGATTTGCCAAATAGCCGATAAACTTGTAAAGGTCCTTTTCATCACAATTGATTTGATGATTTCGACCTAATGTAATATTCATTAATTATCTCCTTAATAAATTAATTTTAATGATAGATTCCCCAAGATTTTCATCTTATCAGTATCTATTGCTGAATTATAAGAATTGAAACTCCTATGTCAACGTCCGACCAAAAAATTCTCCGAGCTTGTCGCTGATTTGGTTGACATATTCAGGTTGAGACCTTTGCAAAGTACCTCTCTTCACCTTTTCGCTGACAGTCGAAACCCAAACACAGGTTTTCGGCTGTTTTCGCCACAAATCACTCCTAATTCTACCTAAATACCCCCTTAATCCTCCCCGGATACCTGATAATCAGGCATCCAAGGGGGATCAGGGTAGAATCAGTGGATATTTGAAACAAAAACAGCCGAAAACCTGTGTTTGGGGTTTCGGCTGTTGGAAGGAAAGGAATTTTGCAAAGGTCTCATGCTGTTTTCCTAATACATTGATGTTTAAATCGCTATATAATAATTATTATCAACTAACGCGTATATTTTAAATCCTTTATCCTGATTTAGATTTTATAAATCGATATTTTATTTTTGATAGGAATTTTATGAACCCGCTCCATATTGTCGTCCTCGACCGCGATACCCTCGTCAACCGCCCGTTTGATTTTGATTTTCCACATACATTGAGCAGCTACGGCACAACCGAAGCGCACGAAACGCTGGAGCGCATCCGCGGTGCGGACATTGTGATTACCAACAAAGTCGTGATTTCCGCCCAAGCATTTGCCGAAAATCCACAACTCAAGCTAGTTGCCGTTACCGCGACAGGCGTCAACAATGTGGACGTTGAGGCTGCCAAACAAAATGGCACGGCAGTATGCAATATCCGCGCTTACGGCAATGAATCCGTGGCAGAACACGCGTTTATGATGATGATTACCCTGATGCGCAACCTGCCTGCCTATCAGCGAGACGTTGCAGCAGGCTTGTGGGAAAACTCGCCGTTTTTCTGCCACCTCGGCGCACCGATGCGCGATTTAAACGGTAAAACGCTGGCGATTTTCGGTCGCGGCAATATCGGTAAAACGCTGGCAACTTATGCTCAGGCTTTCAAAATGAATGTCGTTTTCGCCGAACATAAAAATGCCCAAAGCGTCCGCGACGACTATGTTTCCTTTGATGAAGCCATCCGTTCTGCCGATGTCGTATCGCTTAATTGCCCACTTACGTCGCAAACGGCCAACATGATAGGCGAAGCCGAATTGCAGCAAATGAAACCCGGCGCCATCCTCATCAACTGCGGACGCGGCGGCTTGGTTGATGAAGCCGCTTTGGTTGCGGCGTTGAAATACGGCCAAATCGGCGGGGCAGGTTTTGACGTATTGACACAAGAGCCACCGCGCGACGGCAACCCTCTGCTGAAAGCCCGACTGCCCAATCTCATCGTCACGCCACACATTGCATGGGCAAGCCAAGAGGCCGCCAACCGCCTGTTTGACATCCTTGTGGACAACATCAACCGCTTCGTCGCAGGCAATCCGCAGAATCTGGTTTGATGCCGAATATGCGAGAGGCTTGTTGATAATTTTGTGAACAATTTAAAAGGTCGTCTGAAAATTTTCAGACGACCTTTTTGTATATTGATATTTTTCAATAGATTAGGTTTGATTTGATTAAATTGGAGCGGGGTTCGGATTGTGGATAAGTTGTGAACAATCCGTGGATTTTATTAAAAACCGATGTTTTGAAACGGCAAAGGTCGTCTGAAACCTGAATCTTAGTTTGAACTGGCCCCCAAATCTTGGACACTCATAAAAGCCTATTCAGGCACTTTGTGTAAGCTGGGTTCTATATGCGACAGGACTCAGCTTTTTCAATTTCAAACTGCAACGCTCCCGGTTGTAGTAATCCATATAGTCATCTATCTGTTTCATCAATTCGTCCACCGTCAATTCACCTGCGTTATAGAAACACTCCGTCTTCAACACCGCAAAGAAACTCTCCATCGGCGCATTGTCCCAACAATTCGCCTTTCGCGACATGCTTTGAATCATGGAATGCTCCGCAAGCAATTCCCTATACC
>NZ_JBQCWU010000018.1:0-35625 GCF_051957095.1 Neisseria sp. P0020.S003
GTGGGATCTAATCCCGTTGCCCGACAGCATCAATGAGCACGGCCAGCTCGACCGCCTATACCGCAATACCGTCAGCTAGCCCTACGACTGGTTCGGTGCCGTCGGCGTGGTATTCAAAACCCGCCAATGCGGCGACAAGTGGTTTTGCTCCGAGTGGTACGCCGCCGTATTGGGGCTGCCCGACTGCTGGCGCTGGTCGCCCAATGACCTTGCCACCATCGTGTCCGTCCTAAAAAGGCAGGCATGAAAAATCTCGCCACGCAGGCGGGGAATAAGAAAGATGAGACGGCGACGCGGCAGGTGCGGGAACACCCGCAGCGAACTGCCCGCCTATCTCGACCTCGTGGCCGAACTGCACCTGCC
This sequence comes from Neisseria sp. P0020.S003, assembly GCF_051957095.1. Lineage (NCBI taxonomy): Bacteria > Pseudomonadati > Pseudomonadota > Betaproteobacteria > Neisseriales > Neisseriaceae > Neisseria > Neisseria sp. P0020.S003. Next base: position 364 of record NZ_JBQCWU010000018.1, read on the forward strand.
CGGCTGGGAGTGTTTTGCAGACAGCCAAACCTTTACTGTGAGCAGCACCATCAACCGCAATTCGAGCTACGACGACCACCTGATTTATAAGTTCTGTCGACAAGCGGCAAAGCAGTAGAAAACAAACAGGTCAACGAGTATTCCATTAAAGGCTACTCTGGCACCGAAACCAATAAAGAAAACGGCAGCGTGACTGCCAAAGCCAGTATCAAATTCATCGATACACCAAAGACGGTTCAAACGTTGATGTAAATGCCAACCTGAACGTCAACTACGCTGATGAAAACAAAAAAGAATCTACCGCCGTCAAAGGTGATATGAATGCGACCAATGTTATCATCAACGCCAAAGACTCTGCTGAAATCGCATCCAACATTACTGCCAACAACAACGTCAACATTACCGCAGGCAACGGCGTAACCTTCACCGAGTCAGCCAATACTGCCTCCAACCAAGGTACAGCCGTTAATGTCGGTATCGGCGCTGGTACGACAATCAATGTTGAAACCGGTGTTGCCGTTCCTCACGTCAATGGCTCTGTCGGCGTCAACAAAACCGATAACGCTTCTTTTACCGCCACAGGCGCGAATGTAGCGGCTGGCAATGACATTAAAATCAATGCCAACAACGGTGACGTCAACCTGCACGGTACCAACCTGGTATCCAACAACTCCGTTGAAGTAGAAGGCAACAAAGTCAATACTTCCGGCACAATCAGCAGCGTTAACAAAAAAACCTGACCGTCAATGTCAACGGCAGCTACGCTTCAGGCAAACCTGACGGCGGCATCAACGCCAAAGGTAAAAACGAAGCCAACGTAACCAATACGGCAAACACCATCCAAAGCGACAATGTTGTTATTACTACCGGCTCTCCAACCGGTTTGAGCGTCAACAATACGACCATTAACGGTAATAATGTTGCGTACTACTATGACGACAGTAAAGCTCCTGCGGCGAACCGTTATACCTATCGTCCTCGCCAACCAAGCTACGCCAAACGCCGTTTGCGCTACTAAGATGCGCTATTGAAGTCATTTAATAGCCCTTAAGACATGCCGTCTGAAAACAGAAAGTTTTCAGACGGCATTTCTATCATCAATGCAAAACAACACACTATCTCTGTTATGATAATGCCTCGCTAATATTATTCCGTTCCAACCATGTCTTCCCCCCTTCCTTTTGACGCGCTCACACTTTCCATCGACGGTACCAACCTCATCGAAGCTTCTGCCGGTACGGGTAAAACCTACGGCATTGCCGCGCTCTTTACCCGACTGATTGTTTTAGAAAAAAAAGACATCGAGAAAATTCTGGTCGTTACCTTTACCAAAGCGGCGACAGCAGAACTGAAAACCCGTTTGCGCGCGCGTTTGGACGAAGTGTTGCAGGTTTTGAACGAAATCCAAACTTTGGGCGGCAAGCCGGAACATATTTCAGACGGCCTGAACAAATATTACGAAAAAGAGAAAAAATCCCCCGATGACTTTCTCAATCGCTTGATTCCTTTGGCTTTAGGTGAGCAAGACGGACAGGAAAGCTGCCATCGCCTGATTCTCCGCCTCAAAGCCACGCTGAGCCAGTTTGACAACGCATCGATTTACACTATCCACGGCTTCTGTCAGCGCGTCTTGCGCGATTACGCGTTTTTGTGCGGTGCGCCTTTGGATGTCGAGCTGTCGGACGACTCGCGCGAGAGGCTGCTGATTCCTGCGCAGGACTTTTGGCGGCAGAAAGTGGCAACCGATGCCACATTGGCACAATTGGTTTTTGACCGAAAATGCACGCCTGAAGAAATGCTTGCCGAAATCAAAAGCTATACCGGCCGCCCCTATCTGAAATTTAGACGGCCTGAAGGCAGTTTGAAAGAAGCCCAAGCCAACCTTCAAGAAACATGGCAAAAAGTTTGCGGTCAGTTGGAAGACTTGGAAAAAGCGTTTTGGACAATCTTGCCCAAACTTAATGGCCAGACCTACAAAAGAAATACCTTTGAAAATGTTTTTATCGATTTAAAAACAAACGCCGAATCCAGTCATCTGCCCCGCCTGAGCAAACAAACGCTAGGGAAATTAAGCCTCTTCAGTATCGACACGCTCAACAGCAAACTGAAAAAAGAATATAAAGCCGATGCCGATGCGCCGGAAATTATCCAGCTGCAAGCCTTGGCCAATCTCGGTCGTGATTTGCAAGCAATGGAAAGCGCGGAAGAAGCCGTCTTCATCTGCCTGCAACTCGACCTCCTGTCCTACATCAACCAATCCATTGCCGAACAAAAAAAATCACGCCGTGAGCGCGTGTTTGACGATTTGCTACTGGATGTCCATCAGGCATTGACCACCAATGAACACGGCAATGCGTTGGCAAAAGCGGCGGCGGCAAACTGGGAAATCGCGCTGATTGACGAATTCCAAGATACCGACCCGCTGCAATATGAAATTTTCCGCCAAATTTTTATCGAACAAGGCTGCCCGCTGTTTCTCGTTGGCGACCCCAAACAGGCGATTTACAGCTTTCGCGGTGCGGACATTTACGCCTATCTGCAAGCCGCGCAAGATGCGGACAGGCATTACACCCTCGCCGTCAACTACCGCAGCCATGCCAAGCTGATCAACGGCATCAGCGCCTTGTTCAAACAAAAAAAACATCCATTCGTATTGGAAAACATCGATTACAGCGATGTCTCCGCCAGCCGTGCCAAAAGCCGGCTGTCGCCACACCGCCCCGCCATCCAAGTGCGCTGGCTCAATACGGACGACCAAACCGGCAAAGAAATTTTGCGCGGCCGTGCCGCCGAATATTGCGCCGATGAAATTGCCTTTGCGCTCAATGAAGCAGCCGAAGGCCGTCTGAACTTCAAAGGCCGTACATTGGAATCCGGCGATATTGCCGTCTTGGTACGCACCAACAACGAAGCGGCGATGATTGCCGGAAAACTGAAACAGCGCCGTATCCAAAGCGTGTTGCTGTCGCGCCAGTCCGTTTTCGATTCCGCCGAGGCAGACTCGCTGTCTGCGCTGATCGGCTTTTGGCTCAACCCAAGGCAAACCGACTGGCTGCGCTTTGTCTTAACCGGCGTTTTATTCGGCTATACCGCCAAAGAGATTTACGAACTCAACCACAACGAACACCAGCTACTGAAATGGCTGGAATCGTCTGCCGAAGCCATGGAAAAATGGCGTAAAGGCGGCATTTTTGCCGCCGTGCAGCAGTTTGCCGCCCTACATGACATCGAAACACGCCTGCTCAAAGGCGGCAACGAACGCAGCCTGACCAACTACTACCAAATTCTGGAGCTTTTGGCCGAAGAAGACAGCCAAAGCCGCAACCCTGCCGCCCTGCATAAATGGCTGAACGAACAAATCGGCCGTGCGCGCAGCGGCCATTTCCCGTCAGACGCGCAAACCATCCGTCTTGAAAGCGACGAAAAACTGGTCAAAATCGTTACCATGCACGCGTCGAAAGGTTTGCAATATCCTTTGGTGTACTGCCCCTTTGCATGGGATACCAAAGACAATTCCAAAGAAAACTGGAAAATCCTGCATACCGAAAACCACGAAACCGAGCTGCTGACAACATCGCAAACCTCGGAAGCAGAACTAAGCCATCTTGCCGACGAAAAGACGGCAGAAGATTTGCGTCTGCTCTATGTCGCCCTTACCCGCGCCGAAGAACAGCTCAACATCTACGCCGCCGCCAACAAAAACAGTACGCCAAACAATCCTTTTGCCTATCTGCTCGAAGGTTTGCCGGATGCTGGCCGCGAAAGCGTCTGCCAAAGCTATAAAAGCGCGACAAATGTTGTGGAAATGCTCAAGCTCAACTGGCAACGCTTTATCAAAAACGCTCCTGAAAATACTGAGTTTGCCTTCACGGAAGAAGCCCCGCCGGAAACCGTCTACCAATACAGTCACCAACAAGACCAAGCCTTGAGCGCACATACCATCAAACGCCGCGATTTTGACTTTATCCGCCACACCAGCTTTACCGGTTTGAGCCGACATACCAAGTCAACCGACGAACAACACGAGCCTTTGCAACCTGCCATCGACCCGGCAGAAAGCGCAGACCGTGCCATGCCGTCTGAAAACCTGCCGTCCCCGCTTTCAGACGGCCTCGATATCCACCATTTCCCCCGCGGTACCAATGCCGGCGTATGTTTGCATGAAATGTTGGAAAAACTCGACTTCGCCGACTCTGCCGAGAGCCAATCCGAAATGATTGCCGAAGTTTTACAACGCCACAGCTTTGAAGACAAATGGCTGCCGACGGTAAGCGCCATGCTCGACACCTGTCGCCTGACGCCTTTAATCGGTGAGAGCCTGTCGCAGATTCCGCCAACCCGACGCCTGCCAGAAATGGGGTTCACCCTGTACATGGACGATTTCAAACTGGACGACTTGCGCCGTTGGTTTGCCTCAAGCGAAGCAAACCTGCCGCCCGAATGCGTCCAAGCCGCGCAACTGCTTGATTTCCATGATTTGCAAGGCTATTTAAACGGCTTTATCGATATGGTTTGCCAAGATTCAGACGGCAATGTCGTTTTAATCGACTACAAATCCAACCATTTGGGCAACGATGCAAGCGCGTACACGCAACAAGCGATGAACGAAGCCGTGGCGCATCATCACTACTACCTGCAAGCCCTGATCTACGCCGTTGCCATTACGCGCTACTACGCCCTGCGCGGCAAGCCGTTGACCAAAATCGCCATCCGCTACCTCTTCCTACGTGGCATGGACGGCTCGGAACGAGGCATTTGGAAATGGGACATCGATACCGCCCTGCTTTCCACTTTTGTTGAACGAAAAACAAATTCTTGATAAATCATTTTGTTAAACCGTCAAAAAGGCCGTCTGAAAAGTTTTCAGACGGCCTGTTTAAACGGCTGCCGATATGGTTATGGAACAATATTGTCCTACGCCCTATCTTCAAACGGAAAACATGCTTTTCTATTTCTTTATAACCAAAGCGTCTGCTGCTGGTTTTTCGGCAGCAAATGACTCACGCCGATACCGATCAGGCGGAAGGCGTCTTCGCGTTGCGGCGGTATGCGTTGCAACAAAGTATGCGCCGCCTGAAGCAGCGAGGTGCTGTCGGGCAAGACGGAAGAATACGTCAGCGAACGCGTGATAATGCGGAAATCGTGGGTTTTGAGTTTGAGGGTAACGCCTTTGGCTTCGACGTTTTTGCGTTCGATTTGCCGCCAAAGGTCTTCGGCAAGGTGCGGTAAATGGCTAGAAACCTGCGCCAAAGACAAATCTTCGGGCAAGGTGATTTCGGTTGAGATTTGCAGGCGTTCGCGTTCGGCTTTGACCGGCCGCTCGTCGATACCGCGTGCCAAATCGTAAAGGCGGTAGCCGTAGCGGCCGAAATGGTTTAAAAGTTCGCCGCGCTCAAAACGGCGTAAATCGCCGGCAGTCTGCATACTGAGGGCATTCATCTTTTTCAGCGTGACTTTGCCGACACCGGGAATCTTACCCAACGGCAAGCTCTCCAAAAATGCCATGATTTTTTGCGGCGGCAGCACAAACTGCCCGTTCGGCTTGCGCCAGTCGGAAGCAATTTTGGCCAAAAACTTATTGGGTGCGATACCTGCGGAGGCTGTCAAACCGGTTTCTTCAAAAATTTCGGCACGAATACGTTTGGCTACCTCGCTGGCGTATGGGATATTTTCAAAATTTCGGGTAACATCCAAATAAGCCTCATCCAAAGACAAAGGCTCGATCAAATCGGTATAACGCCGAAACACAGCATGAATCTGCGCCGACACTTGGCGGTACAAATCAAAATGCGGCGGCACAAACACCGCCTGCGGACACAGCCTTTTCGCTGTCGCCACCGACATCGCCGAGTGCAAACCGAATTTTCGCGCTTCATAAGAAGCGGCACAAATAACCGACCGCGTGCCGTCCCACGCCACAACGACGGGCAACCCTTTCAGGTGCGGCTGCTCACGCAGTTCTACCGAAGCGTAGAATGCGTCCATATCGATATGGATGATTTTGCGTTGGGACATGGGAAAAGGTGGATAAGAAAAAGACTTATTGTAACAAAAGGCCGTCTGAAGTTTCAGACGGCCTCTATGTTTAAGCCTTATTTTTTACTGGAAAGCTGGTCAAACAATCCACCATCGGCAAAGAATTTTTTCATGATTTCTTCCCACGATCCAAATTTCTCATTCGGATTAAACGTCTCAATTTCAGGGAAGTCGGCTTTGTGTTTCGCCAAGACTTCGGCATTGCGCGGACGCAGGTAAAGATTGGCGGCCAATTCTTGGGCCGGTTCGCTCCAGAGGTTTTGCAGATAGGCTTCGGCAGTGGCGCGTGTGCCTTTTTTGTCGACTACGCTGTCCACGACGGCAACCGGCGCTTCGGAAAGAATGGTGTAGCTTGGATAAACGATTTCAAACTGGTCTTGGGTCAGCTTTTTGCTGACATAGTTGGCTTCATTTTCAAAGGTAACCAAGACATCACCGATATTGCGTTGGCTGAAGGTCGTTGTTGCTGCGCGGCCGCCGTTTTCAAACACAGGCGTGTTTTTCAGCAATGCGGCCACAAAATCTTTGGTTTTGCCTTCATCGCCGTTATTGACTTTCAAACCATAACCGTACGCACCCAAAAATGCGTAGCGGCCGTTGCCGGTGGTTTTCGGGTTGGCCAAAACGATTTGCACGCCGTCTTTAGCCAAATCGCCCCAGTCTTGGATGTGTTTCGGATTACCTTTACGTACCAAGAAAACGACGTTGCTGGTATAAGGTACGGCATTGTCCGGCAGGCGTGTATTCCAATCAGCTTTGACCAAACCTTTTTTCACCAAAAGCTCGATATCGGAAGTCTGGTTCATGGTCACCACATCGGCAGCCAAACCGTTAGCGACAGCCAAAGCCTGCTTGCTGGAGCCGCCGTGCGACTGTTGGACTTCAACCGTCTGCCCGCCGTTTTTTGCGGCAAACTCTTTGACAAATAAAGGATTGTATTCTTTATAAAAATCGCGGGCGACATCGTAGGAGACGTTCAGCAATTTGACTTCGCCCCCCTTACCTCCGGCAGCTTGAGAGGCATTGTCGGCGGATTGTTCGGTTTTTGGCGAGCACGCGCTCAAAGCCAGCGCGGCGGTCAAAGCGGCAAAAGAAAGCGTACGGATATTCATGGTCGGCTCCTGTTAAAAATATGGGAGCACTTTATCGGGATTGGATGCAAACTGGAAATAATGTTTGCTTTCGCGTTTATCAGTTTTGGTTATATACAATCCGGGCGGAAGTTGGGAAAAAATGCCCACACAGATAAGCATTACGATAAATTATATATACATCAATCAGATAAAAATTAAAGCAGCTATTTATACAAGATAAACATACGTTGCAAACAGCATTGCCCAATACGTCAGGCCGTCTGAAAATCCAATATAAATAATTATTTATAATTAAAAAATATAATTCTTTTTATTTACAAAAAATGCAAATAAGAGTAATGTTTCTACTCGCCAAAATACAAGGCCTTTCATTCAACAACAAAATGGAGTGTAGAAACTATGAAACAATGGATGCTTTTAGGATTGCTGGGATTGGGCGCAGTGGCGCAGGCGCACGATGTTTGGGTGGCCGCACCGACACATCAGCCTGCCGGCCAAATCCTGCATGCGGATTTAGGTTACAGCCATGACTTCCCCAATGTCGAAAAAATCGCCGACGACCGCGTGCATATTTTCAAACCGCTGCAATTAACCGGCAGCTCAAAGAAAACCGTTGATTTGGTAAATAAGGGCGAAAACTATCAATACGTTTCCAAAACCGCTTTGCCTGAAGGCTCCTACTGGGTCAGCGCAACCTACAAACCGACTTTCTGGTCGAAAAACCAAGACGGCTGGAAACAGCAAACCTTAAAACAGTTGGCCGGCGCAACCTATTGCGAACAATCGCAAATGTTCGGCAAAAGCTTTGTCCAAGTGGGCAACGGCGCAGTTGATGAAGCTGTATTGACCCGCCCTATCGGCCAAAAGCTGGAACTGGTTCCGCTGAAAAATCCGAACGAAGTCAAAGCCGGCGGTATTTTGCCGGTCAAAGTCCTGTACAAAGGCGAGCCTTTGGTTAAAGCCACCGTTACCGCCAGCTCGGACACTTTGGCCGAAATGGACTTGGAATCAACCCATGACCACCGCGAGCCTCAAGGCTTCTCCGGCAAAACCGATAAAAACGGCGTGGTCAATGTGATTACGTTGATTGACGGCTTGTGGAAAATCAAAGTGGTGAACGAGACCGATTACAGCGATAAAAGCGTATGCCAGCAGGACAAAGCTTATGCAACGCTGATCGTACCTGTCGGCACCAAACGCGCGGCTGCACGCCATGCCCTCCATCATCAACACTAACAGCCATTAACAAAAGGCCGTCTGAACTTTCAGACGGCCTTAATTTATTCCCATTCATAACCCAAATTTCTAAAAAAACGGGAGTATGTTTCCAATCTATCTTCATTCAATTGGGCAAACCGGACACGATTGCAGCCGGTCAAGACCACATTTCCCATCCAGTGCGCCCCAAAGACGCGCTCTAAAGGGACATTCCTCATTTGATTGATAAACGGTACTTCTAAAGAAAATTGCGTAGCAATATTCGGAGGCGCAAATTTCAAACCCAAGTCCTGCAATCTATAACGGTGTTGCGCCGTCAAAAACATATCTTCATGGTGCAGCTTTACCAGCCATTCCATATAGGCAATTTTTTCGTCTTTCGGCGGCAACGGCGGTCGGATTTCTACATTTAAGCCCAGTTGTCGCGGCATGGCTAAAAGCCGTCTGCTGCGCAGGCTGAAACCACCGTTCTGCGGCTCGTCCAAATTCGGAGAAGTCTGAATCAGATGTTGTTTGGCCAAATATTGGTCGGTTCCCTTCAGGAAAAACTGCCCGTCGGCTTCGGTTTCCAACAAAATCGGCAAAGGTGCACCGATATAGTCATATTCCCGATAGGCATCCTGCCAGTTTTGACCGTTCAACACCCAGCCGTCATTTTGAACAATCAAACAATAATCCGTATCGATGTAATACATCAGTTGGTACAAAACAAACAAATTGTATTCCAGATAACCGAATTTCCGGCAAGGCTGATGTCGGATATTTTCCGGCAAACCTTGCGGACGGCTTGGGCTGATTAGCAATCCACGGCTTCCGGGCAATTCGGCGCAACTGCGGGCAACGGCGTACATCGTGCCCTCGGTATAAGAATCTGCGCCGGTAATACCCACCACGGTAATGTCAGCAAAACTCATTATATGTTTCCCCTGTTTCAGACGGCCTTTGAGTTATTTACGACACCTTGTTGCAAATTTCTTTCAAGCGATACAAGGCATCCAAGGCTTCGCGCGGCGTAAGGTTGTCGGGCTGGATTTGCGCCAACGCTTCGGCCAATTCATTGTTCTGCAAATTATCAACAGGCTCAATTTCTTGTTCTTTCCCTTCCTCTTCAGCCCCATTTTCAGACGACATGGCACTGAAAATATCCAACTGCGGACGGTTGGCGGCGGCTTGGTTTTCCAAATCGTTTAAATGCTTTTGAGCCGCTTTCAAAGCACGGTTGGGCAGACCTGCGAGTTTGGCGACGGCGATGCCGTAGCTTTTGCTGGCGGGGCCGGGTTCGATGTGGTGGAGGAAGACGATGTCTTGTCCTTGTTCGAGTGCGGAGAGGTGCATGTTGACTGCCGTTGCGTGGGCTTCGGGCAGTTTGGTCAGCTCGAAATAGTGGGTGGCGAAGAGGCTGAAGGATTTGTTTTTTTGCAGCAGGTGTTCGGCGATGGCGTGCGCGAGGGCGAGGCCGTCAAAAGTCGAAGTACCGCGTCCGACTTCGTCCATGAGGACGAGGGATTGGTCGGTGGCGTGGTGGAGGATGTAGGCGGTTTCGCTCATTTCGACCATGAAGGTGGAGCGGTTGGAGGCGAGGTCGTCGGAGGCGCCGATGCGGGTGAAGATTTGGTCGATGGGTCCGATTTGGGCGGCATCGGCGGGGACAAAGCTGCCGGTGTGCGCCATGAGGACGATGTGGGCGACTTGGCGCATGTAGGTGGATTTGCCGCCCATGTTGGGGCCGGTCAGGAGCATGAGGCGGTGTTTGTGATCGAGGCGGGTGTGGTTGGCGGTGAAGTGGCGCACTTGTTGCTCGACGACGGGATGGCGGCCGTTTTCGATATGGATGACGGGATAGTCGGCGAACTCGGGGCAGACGAAGCCGCGTTCGGCGGCGGTGGCGGCGAAGGTGGAGAGTACGTCGAGGGCGGCGGCGGCTTTGGCGGCTTTTTGAAGCTGAGGAAGGGTCGTCTGAATGTCTTTGAGGAGGGCTTCAAACAGGCGTTTTTCCAATGCCAATGCCTGCTCTTGCGCGGTCAGGACTTTGTCTTCGAAGGTTTTGAGTTCGGGGGTGATGAAGCGTTCGGCGTTTTTGAGGGTCTGGCGGCGTTGGTAGTCGGCGGGGGCTTGTTCGGCCTGGACTTTGGATAGCTCGATGTAGAAGCCGTGGACGCGGTTGAACTCGACTTTGAGGGTGGAAAGGCCGGTGCGTTCGCGTTCGCGCGCTTCGAGGTCGAGCAGGAATTCGTCGCCGTGGTTTTGGATGTGGCGCAGTTCATCAAGTTCTGCCGAATAGCCTTGGTTGATGACGCCTCCGTCTTTGAGCCAGACGGCGGGTTCGGGCATCACGGCGGCTTTAAGGGTTTCGGCGACGGGCAGGGTTTCGGGGAAAACGGCTTTGAGGGTTTCTAAGAGACTACTGCCCTCAGCGGACAATTCGATTTCGGACAGGGCAAACAGGCTGTCGCGCAGGGCGGCGAGGTCGCGCGGGCGGGCGTTGCCGACGGCGATGCGGGCGGCGATGCGTTCGATGTCCGCAATGTTTTTCAGACGGCCTTGCAGGTTTTCGTATTGCGAACCCAGCGCGGCAACGGCTTCTTGGCGGGCGCGGATGTGGGCGCGACTGCGCAAGGGATGGTGCAGCCAGAGTGCCAAGAGGCGGCTGCCCATGTGGGTGTCGCAGCCGTCGAGTATGGAAAACAGGGTCGGCGATTTTTTGCCGGAGAGGGTTTGCGTGATTTCGAGATTGCGGCGCGTGGCGGCGTCCATGCCGATATATTGGCTGTCGGTTTCGAGCGAAATGCCGTCTAAGTGTTGCGGCATCAGGTTTTGCGTCAGGCGGATGTAGTTCAACAGTGCGCCCGCCGCGCCGACGGCGGCTTCGTGTTCCTTGCCGTCCAAACCGAAGCCGTGCAGGTCTTGGCAGCCGAAGTATTCGGTCAACAATTTCGCGCCCGCATCGGCGGCAAACTGCCATGAGTTCAGGCGCGTGATGTTGGCAGAGGTCGTCTGAAACCCATTAGGCAGGCTTTTGCCTTCGGGCAACAGGATTTCCGCCGCCTGCAAACGCGCCAGCTCGTCGGCGAGTTTGTCCGCCGTCGTCAGCTTGGTTTTGAATTCGCCGCTTTGCAAAGATGCCCACGCGATGGCGATGTGTTTTTTATCCGCGTTCACCGCCGCGATGCGGTTGGTTTCCTTGTCTTCCAAAAACGCCGCGTCGGTCAGCGTGCCGGGCGTAACGATGCGCACGACTTTGCGCTCCACCGGCCCTTTGCCCGCGCCGACTTCTCCCACCTGCTCGCACACCGCCACGCTTTTGCCCATCTTCACCAGCCGCGCCAGATACTGCTCCGCCGCGTGAAACGGCACGCCCGCCATCTTAATCGGCACGCCGTCCATCTGCCCGCGGGTGGTCAGAGTAATGTCCAACAGCTTCGCCGCTTCCACCGCGTCATCCAAAAACAGCTCGTAAAAATCGCCCATGCGGTAAAACACCAGCTTGTCGGCGTGTTGCGATTTGATGGCTAGATACTGCTGCATCATCGGGGAGACGGTGGGTTTGGACATGGAGAAGCCTTAGAAACGCAAAAGTGTTATTGTAACAAAAGGCCGTCTGAAAACCTAAAATAAGGTTTCAGACGGCCTTTTATGTATGCCGAACAAGATTAGTTATAAACGAAAATAATGTCTAAGTCTTTCTTCGGCAGGAAATTTTCTTTGACTGCCTGGAAGCGGTTCGGCCCTACTTTGCGCAAGGATTTGTCCCAGCAAAGTGAAATCACGGTATTGGGCTCGCGGTCTATGGTCAAAGTGAATTTACCGATGGGTTTTGCCCAGTTGGCGCCTGTGGTCAAGACATAGCCCAAATAGTGATAAACCTTTGAACCTTCTTCCACAGTTTTAAAGTTTTTAAGGAAGTTTTCATCCATGCAGTACTCATCTATGAATGCTTTGCTGTCTTTGGCTTTGAGCGAAGGCAGGAAGCTGCCGCCAACCAACGGGGTGTATTGGTGTTTGATTTCGGTTACAGCGTTGGCTTTAAAGGTTTGCTTCCAGCTGTAAATAATCTGCGCCGACCAATACGTCCAGCCCATCATGTTCAATTCGCTGGCTGGAAGCAAGGATTTGATTTTAGGCGAGCTGCAAGTACGAATTTTTTTATTGAGCTTTTCGACATCTTTGTTTTGCGTCCATGGGTGCATCAACTCCTGATCGCTCAAACCGCATTTTTTCAAATCGGCGGTCACGTCCACCAGCGAGCCGTTACTCCGTTCAAAATAGGCACGGACGTGGGCTTGCGGGCTGACAGGTTTGCCGTCGGCGTAAATTCGGAAGCTGTCAACCAAGCCTTTGGTGTCGGCAAAGTCGGAAACTGTGGCCGCAGGAACGATGGGCAAAGGAAAAAGAACAGTTTCAGTAATGTCTTGCGCTGTAGTATTTTTAAACTTGTAATGCACGCGGATTTGCTTTTCGCTGATGTACAAATCTTCGCTCTGCATATCAATATGCGGATTTTTCAGATATTTGATGCCGCTCGTGCTGACTGTACCCGTGCTGTCGTTGGCATGGGCTGCTCCGGCAAGCAGGAGGAGCAAGATTAAAGCTTTTTGTTTCATGATTTAACCCCTTTGAAACAGGCCGTCTGAAAAACAGGTTTCAGACGGCCTTTAACAGTAGCTTGGTTTTAAGCCAAAGCCACTTCCAAATTATCAATCAGGCGCGTGGTTCCCAAACGGGCGGCGACAAGCACCACCAATTCTTTATCGCCGACATGAGCTACTGCCAAGCTGTGTGCATGGCGGATTTCAACGTAATCAACCACCCAGCCGGCATTGGTCAAACGGCGGATACATTCGGCTTCAAGCTGGGCGTAATCCAGATTGCCGTTTTTCAGGGCGGCAGCAATGTTTTGCAACTCTTGATAGAGGCGGGGCGCTTCTGCGCGCTCTGTTTCGCTCAAATATTGGTTGCGGCTGGAAAGAGCCAGGCCGTCTGAAGCGCGGCCTGTGTCGACGGGGACGATTTCAATATTGAAATTCAAGTCTTCGACAAAGCCTTTGATAATCGCCAGCTGCTGATAGTCTTTTTTACCAAAACAGGCAGTATCAGGTTGAACAATGTTGAACAACTTGGTCACAACGGTCGCCACGCCGCGGAAATGGCCCGGGCGGAATTTGCCACACAATTCGTTTTGCAGGTGCGGAGGCTCGACATTGAAACGCTGTTCCACATTCGGATACAGCTCTTTTTCATCAGGCACAAACACGACGGCAACGCCCTCGCCTGCCAATTTGTCGGCATCTTGCTGCAAAGTGCGCGGATATTTGTCGAAATCTTCGCCTTGTCCGAATTGCAGGCGGTTGACAAAAATACTGACCACAACATTATCGGCACGTTTTTTCGCTTCGCGCACCAGCGCAAGATGGCCTTCGTGCAAATTGCCCATGGTCGGCACAAATGCCACTTTTCCGGCAGTTTTGCGCCACTCGCGCAATTCTTTAATCGTATGAATGATTTGCATGGTTTGAAAAATCCTTTATATTTTCCGCCGTTTCACCAACGGAAATCACGCGCCGATTATACGCTTTTATTCATCAAAAAGGCCGTCTGAAATAAGTTTCAGACGGCCTGTTTTTTATTTTATCCGGCAAACGTATGTTCGACAGATGGGAACGTTTTTGCTTTGACTTCGTCCACATAAGCTTTGACCGCGGCTTGAACGCTGTCTTTGCCCTGCATAAAGTTCTTCACGAATTTGGCGGTTTTACCGGGGAAAATGCCGAGCATATCGTGCATCACCAAAACCTGACCGTCGCAATCCACGCCTGCGCCAATACCTATGGTTGGGCAAGAAACTGTCTCGGTCACTTTTTTCGCCAATTCCGCAGGCACGCATTCCATTAATACGATTGCCGCACCTGCCGCATCATGCGCTTTGGCGTCGTTGAGCAACGCTTCTGCCTTGTCGCCACGGCCTTGAACTTTATAGCCGCCGAATGCAAACACAGATTGCGGGGTCAGGCCAATGTGGGCGCAAACAGGAATACCGCGCATTTGCAGAAATTCAGTGGTCTCCGCCATCCAGACACCGCCTTCGAGCTTGACCATATGCGCGCCGGCCGCCATTAACTCTGCCGCCGCCGCAAATGCCTGCTCTTTGCTCTGCTGATATGCACCAAACGGCAAATCGCTGACAATCATGGCATTTTTAGTACCGCGAGCCACACATTCAGTGTGGTAGCACATATCCTGCAAGCTTACCGGCAAAGTGGACTGACGACCTTGCACCGCCATACCTAAAGAATCGCCTACCAGCAATACATCCACGCCAGCATTGTCCATCAGCGCGGCAAAGCTGGATTCATAAGCGGTCAGCATGGCGATTTTTTCGCCCTCTGCTTTCATTTTTTGCAAAGTGTTTACGGTAATCATGTGTTTTGTGTGTTCCGCCCGACGGGCAGCCCTTTGTTGTAATGGAAACGCGGTATTATAAGGTCTGCTTTTAAAATATCAAAGCATAAGCAAAAAGCCCGACTGCTTTCACAATCGGGCTTTTAATTGGTGCCGGCACCAAGAGTCGAACTCGGGACCCCCTGATTACAAGTCAGGTGCTCTACCAACTGAGCTATACCGGCTTACTGAAATGCCTTGCAGCACCATCAGTCTTTAACTGGTGCCGGCACCAAGAGTCGAACTCGGGACCCCCTGATTACAAGTCAGGTGCTCTACCAACTGAGCTATACCGGCAAGGAAGTCGGCATTATGCCGATAAGTTCCCATCTTGGCAAGCATTTTAAAACAAAGTTACTCACGAAATTATAAAAACCAATGATTTTAAAGAAAATTAAATACCTATCTTATCTTCCAATCCAACACACACAAAGGCCGTCTGAAAACCGCCCCAGCGCAAAACATCATTGTTTCTGTTAAAATAACGCCTTTAATATCTTTTGCCTGCACCCATGCCACCCCGCCATCCTTACCGCCGCCTGCGTCCGGCCAAATCCCATCTGCCCGAAGTCGGCATTTCCGAAGAAGGCAATATCCGTTCCCTGCATTTGGGCAGCGATACCATTCAAAGCTCCATGAATGTCGATCATCCGTCCGAGCTGGTGTTGTCGTACAGCCGCGCCATGATGGGTTGGCTGCTGTTTGCAGAAACTCCGCCCAAACACATCACCCAAATCGGCTTGGGAGGCGGCTCGTTTGCCCGTTGGATAGACAGCTATCTGCCCCATACCAAGCAAACCGCCATTGACATCAATCCGCAAGTCATCGCCGTGGCGCGCAGCCTGTTTGAATTGCCGCACGAAGGCGAAAATTTTGAAATTATCGAGGCGGATGGTGCGGAATATATTAAAGTGTTCCGCCACAATACCGATGTGATTTTGGTAGATGGTTTTGACGGCGAACAGATTATCGATGCCTTGGTGGAAGAGCCTTTCTTCCAAGACTGCCGCAATGCCCTCTCTCCAGACGGCGTATTTGTCACCAACTGGTGGAGCGGCGACCAGCGTTATCAACGCTTTGTCGAACGCCTGCTCAACGTCTTTGACGGCCGCGTACTCGAGCTGCCTGCAGAAAGTCACGGCAACGTAGCGGTCATGGCGTTCCAAAGCAGCCCCAAAGAACAAAATCTCGACAACCTGAAAAAACGCGCCGAAAAATTAAGCGAAAAATACGGCTTGGACTTCAAACGGATGCTTGCCGATTTGAAAGCCAACAATCAAAACAACGGCAAGAATTTTTATCTGTAAACCGCTTCAGGCCGTCTGAAAAAACAAACAAGGACACACTCATGCTCAAACCCGACATCATTCAAATTCCCGGCCCGGCCGGTTTGCTGGAAACCATCTACCTACCAAGCACACAAAAATCCGCCCGCGGCGTTGCCGTCATCAACCACCCCAATCCCTTGCAAGGCGGCACCAACACCAACAAAGTCATCCAAACCGCTGCCAAAGCCCTCAGCCAACTCGGCTTCCATTGCTACCTACCCAATTTGCGCGGCGTAGGCAATAGCGAAGGAGAACACGACTACGGCCGCGGCGAAACGCAAGACTGTATTGCCGTTATAGACTACGCCCGCGCGCAACATCCTGATGCGCCGCAATTCGCCCTGGCAGGTTTCTCATTTGGCGGCTACGTTTCCACCTTTGCCGCCCAAGAACGCACGCCTGATTTGTTGTTACTGATGGGCGCAGCCGTCCATCACTACACCGATCGCCCGGAACCATCCGACGTTCCCGACGTCGCCAAAACATTGATGATTCATGGCGCGGAAGACGAAGTCGTTGAAATCAACAAAGCCCTGACCTGGGCAGAACCACAAGGCCTGCCAGTTGTCACCATTGCCGGCTCGTCCCACTTCTTCCATGGCAAACTTATCGTTTTGCGCGATACGATCACACGTTTTGCACCGGCTTTATTAGGCTAAAATCCGGCTACAAAATCAAACAAGGCCGTCTGAAAGCTTTTTCAGACGGCCTTGTTTGTATGAAACCTTTATTATCTAAATATCAGGCTCAAGTATTCAAAACTCCATCAAGGATTTTCTGCTTAACATATCAATTCTGAGTCAACCAATACTGCAAACCAATCAAAGTCTTACCATCTTTGATTTCATCGTTTGCCAATGCTTTGCGCACCTCTTCCTTGCTCATCAGGACGGTTTCTGTAATTTCATCCTCATCATTGCTTAATTCGCTGCCCAAACGCACACCTTGCGCTTGGTAGAGATACATTTTTTCATCACAAAAACCGACTGCAGTATAAAAGGTGTACAACAGTTTGACACTGTCGGCGACATATGGTGTTTCTTCCGCCAACTCACGCAAAGCGCATTCGGCAGGATCTTCGTCCGCCACATCCAATTTACCCGCCGGCAATTCCAACGTCGCCTGATCGGCGGCATAACGCCATTGGCGTACCAAAACAACTTTACCGTCTTCCGTTTCCGCCAATACACACGCAGCACCCGGATGACGGATCACAACCCGTTGACTTTCGTTGCCGTTGGGCAGACGCACCCGATCGCGGCTGATGGTAACAAAAGAACCTTCGTAGATTAGCTCACTGCTTAATTTAGTTTCTTTCAAATCCATTTTTTACCTCATTTCCATATTATTAAATATTAAAGACCGTCTGAAATTTTACAGAAATAAACTCAGAGGGTGCCTTTTCTAATAGTTACCGCTGATGTCGTTGTTGCAAACGCTCCGTATGTGTTCGCAGCTTTTCACTATTTGCTTGGTAGTCACTTGAAGACAATACAGCAACTATTGCCTCTACTTCATGAGGAAGCAATAAGGCCGTCTGAAAATTCTTAATATAAGCCGCCACCTGCCTAATACGGCAAACATTTGGTGGCATTTTCGATTTCAACTCACAATCACCTAAGAAAACTACCATTGAATGAAACTTCTCCTCAGGAAATTGCAATAGTTCTGACAATGCTTTGATATGAGCATAATTCTGACGCAACGGGTTTTGGAAATAATGTTTCTGTTTATAGATGATTTGCGTCCATTTAGATTGCTTTTCACTACCAAAAATCCAACCTGTGTAATTTTTAGTTTCTATCACAAATATCCCAAAAATTGAGACATAAATATGATCAATTTGTGTCGTACCATCTCAAGATGGAATAATTAAATCGTGAAACTCAGAATAAGTTTTCTCATCTAAATTTTTTCCAATTACAGAACGAACTGCTATTTCCCCCATACTTCCCTTTATTTTAGGATTTTTCAACAGTGCTTTTAATAAAAGCAAAGGAATAATGATCAGAAAAATCCAAAATATACCTGACATACTTCCCAATATTTGTTCAATCATGACGTTTTCTTTTTTATTTAAAACTAAAAATTTATATATTTATGGTTTATTCCCGAGTACGTTCAATCTCAATACCGACCTGCGCAACATCTGGCAAGATACCAGGCTTCACAATACGGACACGCACTTTGGCCGCACCAAAATCATTTAAAATTAATTGGGCGATATATTCCACCAAAGTTTCCAGCAGTAAAAAATCCTGTTCGGCAAGGCTGCGGCGTACAACTTCGCATACTTCGCCATAATGAATGGTGTCGCCGATATCGTCGCTCGTGCCGGTACGCTCGGGAACACTGATTTCCAAATCCAAAATCAAAGTCTGTTTACGCTCGCGCTCCCAATCATATACGCCGATTAAAGTATCGGCCTTCATGCCGTACAAAAAGATTTTATCCATTTGCCTGTCCGTTTTTTTTGATAGAATAACCGTTCCCATTTTAAGTAAAGCACCCAAAATGTTCAATGTACTCGCCATTATTGCCGCCTATCTTATCGGCTCCCTGTCTTTTGCCGTCATCGTATCAAAATATTACGGCATGGACGATCCGCGCACTTACGGTTCCGGCAACCCCGGTGCCACCAACGTCTTGCGCAGCGGTAAGAAAAAAGCAGCCGCACTGACTTTGCTCGGCGATGCAGTAAAAGGCTTGGTTGCCGTCATCTTGGCGCGCTGTCTGCAAGATGCTTTAAATTTGTCTGATGCAACGATAGCACTGGTTGCCATCGCCGCATTGGTCGGCCATATGTGGCCAATATTTTTCAATTTTAAAGGCGGCAAAGGCGTAGCCACCGCATTGGGCGTCTTACTCGCCCTCTCTCCTGCAACCGCCCTACTCTGCGCCTTGATTTGGCTGGTCATGGCATTCGGTTTCAAAGTCTCCTCACTCGCCGCACTGGTCGCCACCGTCTGCGCACCCATCTTCGCCTTCTTCATGATGCCGCACGCCTCTTGGGCATGGGCAACCGTATTCATTGCCGCATTGGTGTTGTACCGCCATAAAAGCAATATTAAAAACCTGATTCAAGGCAAAGAAAGCAAAATCGGAGATAAAGCCGGAAAATCTTAAAAACGTAGATACAATCAATAAAAGGCCGTCTGAAAGTATATTTTTCAGACGGCCTTTTGTAGTTTTTATTCACGCATAATCAGTCAATCTTAATATATTCCACCGACAGAATCTCTATAACCTCACGTCCTTCCGGTGTATCCAAGACAACTTCATCGCCTTCGCGCGCTTTAATCAGGCTGCGTGCCAAAGGGGAAATCCATGAAATTTTGTTTTTAGCGGTATCGATTTCATCTACGCCGACGATTTTGACGGTTTGTTCACGACCGTCTCCGCGTAGTAAGCCAACGGTGGCGCTGAAAAAAATCTGGTCCGTGGCTTCACGCGCTTCGGGGTCGACGACGACTGCAGCTTCCAAGCGTTTGGTTAGGAAACGGATACGGCGGTCGATTTCGCGCATACGGCGTTTACCGTAAAGATAATCGCCATTTTCGCTGCGGTCGCCATTGCTTGCCGCCCAGTTAACGATTTGGACGATTTCCGGGCGTTCTTTGTTGACCAGATGATAAAGTTCGTCTTTCAGTGCCTGCCAACCGGTAGGTGTGATGTAATTTTTGGTTTCGGTACTCATAATGTGTCTAAAACATAATTAAAGGCCGTCTGAACATTAATTTTCAGACGGCCTTTATTGTAAGTCAATTTACTTTATTCTTCATCATCGCTATCGCTGATACTGATGCTGTGTTCCATTTTGCTTGGATGTACCTTCAAGCCGCCACAACCTGATTTTTCGGTAGAGAGACGGTTTAGATACGCTTCGTCAATATCACCGGTTTGATAAACACCGTTGAAGCATGAAGAATCAAAGGATTCGATTTTTGGATTGAGTGCTTTGACTACTGCTTCCAGGTCTTCTAAGTTTTGGAAGACGATGCCGTCCGCGCCAATCTCAGCCGAGATTTCTACTGCGCTGCGGCCGTTTGCAATCAGTTCTTCACGGGTCGGCATATCGATACCGTACACATTCGGATAGCGCACTTCGGGAGCAGCGGAAGCAATGTAGACTTTGCGCGCACCTGCCGCGCGTACCATTTCAACGATTTCACGGCTGGTCGTACCGCGCACGATGGAATCATCCACCAACAAAACGCTTTTGCCGTTAAACTCAGTTTCCATCGGGCTGAGTTTTTGGCGTACTGATTTTTTACGCGTTGCTTGTCCGGGCATGATGAAGGTGCGGCCGATATAGCGGTTTTTAATCAGACCTTCGCGATATGGTTTTTCGAGATGAACGGCAAGTTCCATCGCACTGGGTCGGCTGGTATCAGGAATCGGCATCACGACATCGATATCATCGACGGGCAACTCACGCTTGATTTTTTCCGCCAAAGAAACGCCCATATCCAGACGCGCCTGATAGATGGATACACCGTCGATGACGGAGTCGGGACGCGCGAAATAGACGTATTCAAAGAGACAAGGGCTGAGTTTGACTTTATCGCTGCATTGACGCGACACGATTGAACCGTCAAAGCTGACAAACACGGCTTCACCCGGCTGAATATCGCGTTCCAAGTCATAGGCAAGTGCGTTGAAAGCAACTGATTCAGAGGCAACGGCATACGATTTTTTACCGGATTCATCGGTTTGCGAACCCAATACCAACGGACGGATACCGTGAGGATCGCGGAAGGCAACCATGCCATATCCGGCAATCATGGCTACGACACCGTATGCGCCGCGCACTATGCGGTGTACTTCGGAAACGGCGTTGAAAATATTGTCGATGGTAAGTTGATAAGGGGCTGTATTTTTAGAGACTTCGCGGCGTAATTCGTGCGCGAATACATTGAGTAGGACTTCAGAATCGGAGCTGGTATTAACGTGGCGCAGGTGTTTGTTGCATACGTTTTCATATAGCTCTTCGGTATTGGTCAGATTACCATTGTGTGCCAAAACAATGCCGAATGGGGAGCTGACATAAAACGGCTGAGCCTCTGCGCTGCTGCCCGCATTACCTGCAGTCGGATAGCGGACGTGCGCGATGCCGGCATTACCGATCAAGTCGCGCATATTACGGGTACGGAACACTTCGCGCACCATGCCTTTGCCCTTGTGCATATGAAATATATTGCCTTCGGCAGTAACAATACCTGCTGCGTCCTGACCACGGTGTTGCAACATCTGCAAACCATCATACAACATCTGATTGACCGGCTCATGACTAACCAAACCTAATACACCACACATATCGTGCTTCTCCGAGTTTGAAGATTAAATGGGTAAGCTGTCATTATAAAATAATTTAGATGAGTTTGCTCAAATTGTTGACAATATGATGTCAAATTTACGCAAATAAAAACGGACTCAGACGACCCATAGGCCGTCTGAATCCGTCAAACTCAATCATCCAATTCTTCAACTTCAGCTGCTTTACCCGAAAGATGCGGCATTGCGGTATCTTTTCCAGGCAAATAAGGCATCGCAGCATCGGCAAGTGATTCAAAATACGGAATTGTGTACGAACTTTGCCACTCTTCCGTTTTCGGCAAATCAGTGTGTGAAAAAACCATCACTGCCAGTGTCACCAAAATCACACCTTTCACTGCACCGAATACGCCGCCAAGCAAACGGTTGATGCCTCCCAAACCAACGGTAGACATCAAACTGCTTAACAGCGATCGTGCCAGTTTCTGCAACAGCCATGCTAGAAAAAACACAGCGGCAAAGCCCATCGCAACCGCCAAGGAATGCGGTTCAACCGATTTAAAGACTACATCGGCAAATGGCATGGCTAGCGTTCTGGCCGCAATAAACGATACCACCCACGCCACCATCGCCCCTGCTTCGGCAATAATACCCCGTGTCAACGAGATAATGATGCAGATGACGATGACGGCGGCCGCCAACAAATCGGCAACAGGCAGATTACTCACTGGTCACCTGACCGGCAATGCCATGTACACGCAATTTGTTCAAATCGCGCTCTGCATCGCGTGCATTTTTATAACTGGCTGATTTCACGCGATACACCTTACCTTTATCGGTCATGACTTCAGTAATGGTCGAATCGATACCTGCGGCTTTCATTTTACGTTGCAGGCTTTGCGCGCGTTCTTTTTCAGCATAGCCAGCCTGAATAGCGGCTTTTTTCGCAGGCTTGGCTTCTGCTGTTTCTTTTTCAGCTTTAGGTTTGGCTTTTTCAGACGGCTTCTCGGCAGTTTTTACCTTATCGGCTTTTTCTGCTTTGGCCGTTTCTGGTTTAGCCTTTTCATTTTTTGGTTTTTCAACTTTGGCTTCTGCTTTCTTAGCAGGCTCGGCCTTGTCTTTTACGCTGTCTTTGCTGTTTTTGGCAGATTTACGCTCGGCAATGGCTTTCTCTGCCTTTTCCAATTGTGCCAATTTATTGCGTTCGGCAGCGGCTTCACGCTCTGCTTTTTCAGCACGCGCTTGAAGTGCGCGTTTTTTAGCTGCCAATGCGTTTTCTTTCTCAGCAGCTTCCTGTTGGGCTTGTGTTTTACGGGCTGCAGCAGCACGTTGTTCAGCCTGACGTTGGCGGCGTTCTTCGGCGCGGCGCTCCGCGGCTTCACGTTTGGCAGCCTCGGCACGTTGAATACGTTCGGACTCTTCCAAGCCTTTAATATTGCCGTCATCCAAAGTATCGTTGATCAAAACCAACGGCTCGCCGACATCTTCAGGAGCAGATTCACGGTTTGGCTTCAATACTTCAACCGGCGCATTGTCTTCTTCGTCGCCTGCATTTTGCGGTTTATTTGATGCTTCGGCATCCGCATGGCGGGCAGCCTCCTCAGCAGCAGCGACATCTTCTTTATTCGGCTCTAAAACAACGGCCTTGCTCGGCTCATCAGCCGTTTTGACTTGGCTCTGACCGACAGGCGCTTCTTTAAACGGTGAATTTTTATCGTCGCCGGAAGTCAGCGCCAGACCGAACAGCATACCCGATGCCACCACCAAGCCGGAGGCCAAGACCAAGCGACGGCGGTTGCGACGTTTCAGTCGTTCGTAACCGTCTAAATCGTATCCGTTTGGAGTTTCTTTTTGTTTATTGTCGGACATGATAATTTCCTCGTTAGTGTTCTTTCAAAACAGCCATTACATCGGCAACAGTATGGAATGAGCCGAAAACAACGATTCTATCATTTTCGGTTGCTTTAGCCAAAGCAGCACGGTAGGCAGCAGCGACAGTTTCAAAAACATTTACATTATCGATACCGTGTTCAGCCAGTTTATCTTGCAAAGCCTCCACCGTCATGCCGCGCGGCACATCTAAAGGCGCGATATTCCACTCGTCAAACTGGTCTTTAACGATTTCCAGCACGCCATCAATATCTTTGTCGGACAACATACTGAATACGGCGGTACGTTTTTGGGCAAAGGCAAGGTTAATCAGGCTGCGGCGCAAAGCACGGGCTGCGTGCGGATTGTGGCCGACATCCAAAACCACCAGCGGACGGCCGGGCAAAACTTGGAAACGGCCAGGATTCTCAACCAACAGCAAACCACGTTTAATCGCGCCGATATCAACCGGCAATTGTTCGTTCAAACATTCCAACACCGTCAATGCACACGCTGCATTGGACAACTGATAGGCACCGCGCAAAGCAGGAAACGGCAAGGAATTGCGGTTACGGCTTTGGCCGTCTGAAGATTGCGGATGGAAGCGGTAGTTCCACTGTACGCTTTCCATTGATGCAAAATCAAAATCTCGCTGAACCATCAACAATTTTGCGCCAATTTCTTCTGCGTGTTTGACCAATGATTTAGGAGCAGGATTCTGACCGCATACAGCAGGTTTGCCGCTACGGAACACTCCGGCTTTCTCAAAACCGACCTGCTCGACAGTATCACCCAAAAATGCCTGATGATCCAAATCCACGCTGGTAACAACCGAGCAGTCGCCATCGAATACGTTCACAGCATCCAATCGTCCGCCCAAACCGACTTCCAAAATCATAACGTCCACATTTTCATGCATGAAAATATCGACGGCCGCCAAAGCATTAAACTCAAAATACGTCAGAGAAATTTCGCCGCGCGCCGCTTCGATCCGCTCAAATGAGGAAACAATCAATTCATCTGAAACCGGCTGAGTGTTGATGGCGATTCGTTCGTTGTAACGCAGAAGATGAGGACTGGTCAGCGTACCGACTTTAAAACCGGCTTCTTTATAAATATGCGACAAATAGGCACATACGGAGCCTTTGCCATTGGTACCCGCCACCACGACGACAGGACATTGCGGCACCAAATTCATGCGTTTTTTCACTTCTCCCACGCGTTCCAAACCCATATCGATAAGGCCGGAACTATGGGCAGTCTCCAAATGAGAAAGCCAGTCTTGTAATGTTTTCATTGTATTTATCGCTTCAAAAGGCCGTCTGAAACAGCCGTTTAATCCATATCTGCCGCAAGTTCTGCTTTGTCTTCTTTTTCACGGCACCAGCGCGCCCACACTTTCAGACGGCGGTAGGCATCGCGGTCGGCCATATCGGGCAAGATGCAATGTTTATTCATTTTTCCGTCAACATTCCATTGCAGAAACAAAGCATAAACCGTCAACATACTGCTGTCTTGCAAAACTGCGCTTCTTCCCTCTTCCTCACCATTCAAGTAAACCGTCGCACGGTATTGGCGGTCGATGATGATTTTTCTGACTGTATTTTGAGCATGAAAATTAACGCTGCGCCACGCATAGGCAAAACTGCCGGCCAATGCCGCCAAACCCAGCCACATCATCCAGCCGTAAAACTCGGCGAGACATAAGGTCAACGCCAAAAGGTGTAAGAAGACAATCAGAATTTTCAAAGAACGCGAGGGCTTTAAGGCCGTCTGAAAACTTCGCACGGCTTTACATCATATTGTCGAAAACAGGCGTAATGTTCAACTCCGCCTCTTCCATATCCAAAACCATATCGTGGATTTCGGTATCGAAAAATTCCCAAAAAGCCTTCAAGCTCATGTCTTGCGGCCATTTACTTTTATCGATGTCCCAGCCGGCCAATTCAGCTTCAAAAATCTGCTGGTAGCGTTCGTCAAAATAAGAAATGACGGATTCGGGTTCGTCAAATTGCGGCACAAGGAATACGGAGCAGTTGGTGCGCAGTTGCTCGACGGTCAGGTCGGGCATATTTTCATCGGCGGATTTCAGCCATTCCAAAAAACGGGCGGTCGGCTTCAGCACAACAGCAGTACGGTCAACAAAATACATTATTTTCAACTTTCAAAATCATTCAAACCGATCATGCCGTCTGAAATTTCAGACGGCCCGAGTTTAATGTGTCATCACCTGTTGCAGGAATTGTTTGGCACGCTCGTGTTTCGGATTGGTAAAAAATTCTTCCGGCGTTTCATCTTCCAGAATCTGGCCTTTATCGACAAAAATCACACGGTCGGCGACTTCGCGCGCAAAACCCATTTCATGGGTCACACACATCATGGTCATGCCGCTTTCCGCCAAGTCTTTCATTACTTTCAATACCTCGCCGACCATTTCAGGGTCAAGCGCGGAAGTCGGCTCGTCAAACAACATCACGCGTGGCTCCATCGCCAAACCTCGTGCAATCGCCACACGCTGCTGCTGACCGCCGGAAAGCTGACCGGGCAGCGCGTCTTTTTTATGTGCCAAGCCGACACGCTCCAAAAGCTCCATCGCTTTCTTTTCCGCCTCTTCACGGCTTTGGTTTTTCACTTTCATCGGAGAAAGAATAATATTTTCCAAGACAGTCAAATGCGGATACAGATTGAAGCCTTGGAACACAAAGCCCACTTCTTCGCGCACTTTGTTCAAATCGGTTTTCGGATCGGCAACATTGATGCCGTCCACCCAAATCTCGCCGCTTTCAATGCGCTCGAGTTGGTTTACCGTACGAATCAGCGTAGATTTGCCACTGCCTGAAGGGCCGCATACAACGACCACTTCGCCTTGTTTGACTTCCAGATTCACGCCGTTGATAACGTGCAAATCTTTAAAATGTTTGTGTACGTTTTTGAATTTAATCATGTTTATTTGACATTCTCTAAAATTGACCAGATTTTGGACGGCCTGTTTTTAATCTGTTTGGCGTAATGCTCGATTTTCTCACTGTTGTCCTTGGTATAAATGTCGCGACACAATATATCCAATGCATCTTTGTTCAAGTCGCCATAACGGTTGTTGGTATATACCGACAGGATGCAGGCTTTCAGAGGATGGAAGGGAACGCCGTATTTCTGCGCATTGTCCCGATTTCCAAACAGCCATGCGGTATCTGCTAAAGCTGCGTAGTTGCTCAAAGCTGCCGCTTTAAATAATTTTTCTTTGATCAGCGGATAATTTTTCTGCTTCTGATTTTCCAGTTTGAACACTTCATTCATCAATTTTTGTGAACCGTTAGGCGCAAGTTCGTCTTCTAAAGCTGTTTTATCATATTCGGCTTCAATATCATCAAGTAAGTCTTGTGCCGCTCCCTCGCCGTTTTCTGCGGCTTTTTTCAGCCAATAGTAAAACTCGCTTTCTTTGAGGTTTACAGGATCTGTTGTCATTTCCAACTGCATGGCCAGCAGATATTGCGCTTCAGCATCGCCGGCTTTTGCTTTGCGCCGCAGGTTTTCTTCTCCGCCGGTGCCTAATGCAAATGCCGTACCGGTAATAAGTACAGCCAGCCCACACCAGACATATTTTTTCAACATTCCGTTCCCAACCTTTCAGACGGCCTTTTGAACCAGATAATTGCTCAATTCCACATATTTCTCAGCGGCAATGTGTTCTGCCCTGTCCTGCGGATTGATGCCGACTGCCTGCAAATCATCATCGCCGACAAGTTCCTTCAAATTATTGCGTATGGTTTTGCGGCGTTGATGGAAAGCCAGTTTCACCAGTTTGGCAAAATGTTCGAAATCTTCCGCTTTGCCGATGCGGTGTTTCACCGGAATCATGCGCACCACGGCCGAATCCACTTTCGGAGCAGGATCAAAGGACTCGGGCGGCACCTCAATCAACATTTCCATATCGAAGAAATATTGCAGCATTACGCCCAGACGGCCATAGTCATTGGTTTTCGGCTGAGCCACCATACGTTCGACCACTTCTTTTTGCAGCATAAAGTGCATATCGATCACATCGTCTGCCACTTCGCTCAATCGAAACAAAAGCGGCGTAGAAATATTGTACGGCAGGTTGCCGACAATTTTTTTCTTGCCTTCAATGCTGTTGAAATCAAACTGTAATACGTCGCCTTCGTGTATCACCAATTTATCTGCAAACGGCAAGGTTTTCAGACGGCGTACGATGTCTCGGTCGATTTCGCAAACATGCAGGCGATTGAGTTTCTTCGCCAAAGGCTCGGTAATGGCAGCCAAGCCCGGGCCGATTTCGATCACGATATCGTCAGGCTGCGGTCTGACCGCGTTGACAATATCGCTAATAATCCGCGTATCCTGCAAAAAATTCTGCCCGAAGCGTTTCCGGGCCTTATGTTCTTTCATATCTTTCTTCAAACAAGCTGTTTAAGGCAGTATTGTAACTGAAACAGGCGTTTTTGTCGGCACGCTTTCAGACGGCATTTGCCTAATTTTAAGCAAACGGCGGTGCTTTCAAACCCAACGATTTCAGTAATTGCGCGGTCTCATAAACCGGCAAACCCATCACGCCCGTAAAACTGCCCTGCAAATGCTCGACAAATACGCCACCCAAGCCCTGAATCCCATACGCACCAGCTTTATCCATCGGCTCACCGCTGGCAACATAGGCTGCAATCTCCTCAGCCGCCAACGTTTTAAAACGCACTTCACTCGCCTGCACCACATCATGGCGCACGCCTTGCCAGTAAACACATACAGCCGTCAGTACTTGATGCGTCCGTCCGGACAAACGTTCCAGCATATCGACCGCATCCGCCTCGGATTCCGGTTTACCTAAAATAACCGCACCATCCGCCACCGTCGTATCCGCCGTCAATACAGCAAACTCAGGCTCTTGATCATGAGCAGTAAACCATTGAGCCACCGCCGCCTCATTTTTCTCACAGGCCATACGGCGCACATACTCTACTGCAGCTTCGCCTTCTTTAGGGGTTTCATCAATATCCGCAGGAAGGCGGCGTACTGTGAAACCCAAATTTTCCAAAATCTCACGACGGCGCGGACTGCCCGAAGCCAGATAAATTGCGTTCATTGTATTGGTTTTCCTTATTTTGAAATTTTATGCTGGCCGGACAGGCGGACATAATGCGCAGAGGAATACGTCAAAAATTCCTTTTCCTCATCAGTCAGCGGACGCACTTGTTTCACAGGCGAGCCGACGTATAAAAAACCGCTTTCCAATCGCTTGCGCGGCGGCACCAAACTGCCCGCGCCTATCATCACATCATCTTCGACAACCGTATCGTCCAAAATAATTGAACCCATGCCCACCAAAACACGATTTCCAATTCGGCAGCCATGCAGCATGACCTTATGCCCAATCGTCACATCATCGCCGATAATCAGGGGCGAACCGTCAGGCTTCGCCGCATTCTTATGCGACACATGCAAAACGCTGCCATCCTGCACATTGCTGCGCTTACCGATAGAGATACTGTTCACATCGCCGCGCAATACAGCATAAGGCCAAATCGATACATCTTCCGCCAGCGACACTTCGCCAATCACTACCGAAGTCTCATCTACAAAACAAGACTCATCAACCGACGGCACATAATCCAAAAACGCACGAATAGGGTTTGCCATTTCCAATAATCCTTTTCTCAAAACCAAAACTGATCAGGCCGTCTGAAAACACGGCGTAAAACGATTTTATACTACAACAATACGAAATCAAGCCAGAAAATCATCAAAAGGCCGTCTGAAACAGTTTTCAGACGGCCTTTCATCATAAACCCTTTATCTTGGCTTACCACTATTTATCATTAACGCCTCATCTGTCTTTTATGGAATAATCGTCTTCATTTAATTCTTGGAGAAGCCGATGAACACACGTTCAGGAAATTATGCAGCGCCCCTGCTAGTCGTCGGCTGCGTCGTCTTCGGCTTGGGCAGTTTGATCGTCAAATTTGTCGATGTCGGCTCTTACGCCATCGCATTCTGGCGCTTGCTGATCGCCGCCCCTATATTCTTCCTGCTCGGGCGTTTTTTCAGACAAAAAATGCCCACGAAAAGAAAAACAGTTGGCTACGCAGTCTTATCCGGCGTTTTCCTCGCATTCGACCTCGCTCTGTGGCATGAAAGCATTCACGCCGTAGGCCCCGGCATTTCCACCTTGCTCAACAGCCTGCAGATTTTCTTTTTAGCCGCCATCGGCTTCTTCTTTTATTCGGAACGTCTAAGCGCCCTGCAAATTTTAAGTTTGATATTGGCTACCATAGGCGTAGCCTTAATCGGCAGCCCAGAATTCGGTCATAACAACAATGCCGCATGGGGATTTGTCAGCGGCGTAGTGTCCGGTGCTATGCTGGCCCTGTCTATGGTTTTCGTACGCAAAACCCATGAACAGGAAAAAGTCGGTTTGTTTCCACTGATGATGATTTTAAGCTTTGGCGGCGCAATGGCGCTGGTCATCCCATCTCTGCTATTCGATGCCGCCCATCTTTACCCCAAAACTTTAAACGATGTGATTCTAGTCTCCATCTACGGCATCGTTATGCAATGCTTTGCTTGGGCATTGATTGCTTACGCCATCCCGCTTTTATCCTTGTCACTGACCGGCCTACTACTGCTCTCCGAACCAGTTGCCGCCATGTTGATCGATTATTTCTGGCTAGATAAACCGATTAACGCCGTCCAATGGAGCGGCGCTACTTTGACTTTATTGGCGATTTATTTAGGTTCGTTAAAAGACAAAAAATAGATACCAAAAAGGCCGTCTGAAAAATTTCAGACGGCCTTTTCATCTGTTATTGCTTATTTAATACTGGTACCGATACGGCTGAGTTCGCCAAAGTTCATCCAAACAAAGAAGGCTTTACCGACAATCAACTTGTCATCGACAAATCCCCAGTAACGAGAATCGGCGCTGTTGTCGCGGTTGTCGCCCATCGCGAAATAACGGCCTTCGGGAACTTTACAAATAAAGCCATTGCCGTCTTCTGCGTACTCACAATTTTCCAAACCGCTCGTTTCAAGCGAGTAATTGCTTTCAGGCATTACTTCGGAGGTGTATTTGTTCAATACGGCAATGGATACGGAAGGCTGACCGGCTTCTTTGACCACATCAAAGTTTTTGCCGTTCAAGGCCGTCTGAAAACGCTCAAGCGTATGAATCATAGACGGATCGGTATCATCTGCGTATTGATAATTGCCGTTTGGTTTTTCGGGAATAATTTCACCGTTAACAGTCAAAACCTTATCACGATATTCCACAACATCACCCGGAATACCGACGATACGTTTGATGTAATTCATCTCAGGCTGAAGTGGGTAATTGAACACCACGACATCGCCTCGGGCAATATTGCCGACAGGGATAATGACCTTATTCAAAATCGGCAGGCGGATACCGTAAGAAAATTTGTTTACCAAGATAAAATCGCCTTTGACCAAGCCCGGACGCATGGAACTGGACGGAATTTGGAACGGCTCAGCAATAAAGCTACGCAATACAAAGATAACCAAGATGATAGGAAAAAAGCCGCCCATGTAGTCGGTAAAATGTGCATTGTCTTCGCCGGTTTCGCTTTTTTTCAGACGGCCTTTATGGATTGCCCAAACAATACCGGTGAACACGACAAACACCAGCAATACGGCGG
Source organism: Neisseria sp. P0020.S003 (assembly GCF_051957095.1). Lineage (NCBI taxonomy): Bacteria > Pseudomonadati > Pseudomonadota > Betaproteobacteria > Neisseriales > Neisseriaceae > Neisseria > Neisseria sp. P0020.S003. The sequence goes on from NZ_JBQCWU010000018.1 coordinate 31,282, forward strand.
TAAAGCTCATAAATTCGGACAAAATTCCGAATACGCCGACCATGCACAAGAGATAACTCCATTGCAAGCCGGAGCTCCATTCGCCGTTTTCCTGGCGCTCTTTACTGCTTTTGAAGTTGAGGACCAAGCCGGCCAGCAGTACAACGATTGCGCCTAAAGTCAGATTTATACTCATTATTTATCACTCACTTGCAGAATCGCCAAGAACGCGCTTTGCGGGATTTCCACATTGCCCACTTGTTTCATGCGGCGCTTACCTGCTTTTTGTTTTTCAAGAAGTTTTTTCTTACGCGTAATATCGCCGCCGTAACATTTCGCCAAAACGTTTTTACGCAGGGCTTTGACGTTCTCACGGGCGATAATCTGGCTGCCGATAGCGGCCTGTACGGCAATATCAAACATCTGGCGCGGAATCAGTTCGCGCATTTTTGCTGCCAGCTCACGACCACGGTGAACGGCGCTTTGACGGTGGACAATCAGGCTCAGGGCATCGACTTTTTCGCCGTTGACCATGATGTCGAGCTTAATCAAATCAGACGGTTGGAACTCTTTGAAATGGTAGTCCAACGAAGCATAGCCGCGCGAAGTAGATTTGAGTTTGTCGAAGAAGTCCATTACGACTTCGTTCATCGGCAAATCATAAGTCAGCATGACTTGACGGCCCATGTATTGCATATTGACCTGAACGCCGCGCTTTTGGTTACACAGAGTCATGACGTTGCCGACATATTCCTGTGGCACGAGGATGGTCGCAGTGATAATCGGCTCAAGAATGGTTTCGATGGTGCTGATTTCAGGCAGTTTGGACGGGTTTTCAACTTCGATTTTCTCGCCGTTTTTCAACACAACTTCATAAACCACCGTTGGCGCAGTGGTAATCAAGTCCATGTCGAACTCGCGTTCCAAACGTTCCTGCACGATTTCCAAGTGCAACAGACCCAAGAAGCCGCAACGGAAGCCGAAGCCCAATGCTTGGGAAACTTCAGGCTCAAATTTCAACGAAGCATCGTTCAGCTGCAATTTTTCCAAAGCGTCACGCAAGGCTTCGTAGTCGTGGCTTTCTACGGGGTAGAGACCCGCGAATACCTGACTTTGCACTTCTTGGAAGCCGGGCAGCGGCTCAGAAGCAGGGTTGGCAACCAAGGTAACCGTATCACCGACTTTCGCCTGACCCAATTCTTTTACGCCGGTAATCAAAAAGCCTACTTCGCCGGCTTTCAGTTCTTGTTTTTGAACCGATTTCGGCGTAAATACGCCCAGCTGCTCAACCTGCGTTTCCGCCTTGGTGCTCATAAAGCGCACTTTGTCTTTCAGCTTGATGGTGCCGTTTTTCACTCGAATCAGCATGACCACGCCGACGTAGTTGTCAAACCACGAATCGACAATAACCGCTTGCAACGGCGCATTTTCATCACCGGTCGGCGCAGGGATTTTGGCAACGATTTCTTCCAAAACATCTTCCACACCAATACCGCTTTTGGCAGAACATTGAACCGCGCCGACCGCATCGATGCCGATAATGTCTTCAATTTCCTGCTCCACGCGCTCGGGTTCTGCGGCAGGCAAGTCGATTTTGTTCAAAACAGGCACAACTTCCACGCCCAAATCAATAGCGGTATAGCAATTCGCCACGGTTTGCGCTTCTACACCTTGGGACGCATCGACCACCAAAAGCGCGCCTTCGCAAGCCGACAGTGAACGGGATACTTCATAAGAGAAGTCGACGTGTCCCGGAGTATCAATCAGATTGAGCTGATACACCTGCCCATCGCGCGCTTTATAGTTAAGTGCGGCGGTTTGCGCTTTAATAGTAATGCCACGCTCTTTTTCGATGTCCATGGAATCGAGTACCTGCGTACTCATTTCGCGCAAATCCAGGCCGCCGCAGTATTGGATGAAGCGGTCGGCAAGCGTCGATTTGCCGTGGTCGATGTGGGCAATGATGGAGAAATTCCGTATGTTTTTCATATTGTTATTAAGATAAATGCAATTAAAGTCGGAAAGGCCGTCTGAAAAAACAGGGATTCGGTTTTCAGACGGCCTTAGAATAAGGTTGAATCGTTCCGTATTCTAACGGAAATTCAACGTTTCTGCATGATTTTATAGCGATTTGACAATCTCAGTCACCATCTTCGCAGAGCTGACGGCCGCTGTTTTCAAAAACTCTTCAAATCTGATGTCCGCTTTCTCATCTGCCGAATCGGATACGGCGCGAATAATCACAAACGGCACTTCCAACTGGTGACAAGTCTGCGCAATCGCCGCAGCTTCCATTTCCACTGCTTTGACCTCAGGGAAATGGCTGCGGATTTCCGCGACACCTTCGCTGCTGTGCACAAAACGGTCGCCACTAACAATCAAGCCTTGCGTTACAGCCGCACCTTCAAACACTTGCGCCGCCTTTTCTGCTTGGCGAATCAAGTTCTCATCCGATGCAAACGCAGCAGGAAGTTGCGGTACTTGCCCCCAAACATAACCAAAAGCCGTTACGTCAACATCGTGATGCGCCACAGTTTCGCCGATGACCACATCGCCGACCTTCAATCCTTTGCCCAAACCTCCTGCACTGCCGGTATTGATGATGCAATCCGGTGCAAACTGATGAATGACCCAAGAAGTCGAAACCGCTGCATTAACCTTACCGATACCGCTTAAAACCAATACCATGCGTTTTCCTGCCAACTCGCCTTCATACGCCGAGAATTTACCGAAGGACACATGCTTGACATTAGCCATGCTTTCACGCAAAAGCTCGATTTCCTGCTCCATTGCGCCGACCACGGCAATTGTTTGTACTGACATCTCGTTACCTTTCCATTCACTAATCGGGCAACATTATAACAGCAGAATTTAAAATCACAGGGATACTGAAAAATCTGCTATATTCCCAGAACGACACTCAATTTAAAATAGATTGACGCTCGAGCTGGCAAACAGCAAATAATGGTTGCTTCTGTTATAATTATTCTCAATGAAATAACTTAATATTAACTATCTGAATTCTTATGTTTGACGAAAATACTCCGGGTGCAAAAGAAGAATTGTTCGCTTGGCTACACCATATGAACACATACAAAGGCTCCGACCTTTTCATTACCACCAATTTCCCGCCGGCCATGAAAGTGGACGGCAAAATTACGCGACTGAGTGATGAGCCGTTGAGTGCTGAAAAATGTATGGAAATCGCTTTTTCGATTATGTCTTCCAAACAAATCGAAGAATTTTCTTCCACCAACGAATGCAACTTCGCCATCAGCCTGCCCGATACCAGTCGCTTCCGTGTCAATGCCATGGTTCAACGCGGTGCAACAGCTTTAGTGTTCCGCTCCATTACCAGCAATATCCCGAAATTTGAAACGCTCAATCTGCCCCCTATTCTGAAAGACATCGCCCTCAGAAAACGCGGCCTGATTATTTTTGTCGGTGGTACAGGTTCGGGCAAGTCCACTTCTCTCGCCTCCCTTATCGACTATCGAAACGAAAACAGCTTCGACCACATTATCACCATCGAAGACCCGATTGAGTTTATCCACCAACACAAAAACTGCATCATCACCCAACGAGAAATCGGCGTAGATACCGAAAATTGGCCGATTGCGCTGAAAAACACCCTGCGCCAAGCACCGGATGTTATCTTGATTGGCGAAATCCGCGACCGCGAGACCATGGACTACGCTATTTCCTTCGCGGAAACCGGCCATTTGTGTATGGCGACACTACATGCCAACAATACCAACCAAGCACTCGACCGCATCATCAACTTCTTCCCCGAAGAGCGCCGTACCCAGTTGCTGACAGACTTGTCGCTCAACCTGCAAGCCTTTATTTCACAAAGACTGATTCCCCGTGAAAGCGGACGGGGTCGTGTGGCGGCGGTCGAAGTTTTGCTCAATTCGCCGATTATTGCCGACTTGATTCAAAAAGGCGAAGTCCACAACATCAAAGAAATGATGAAAAAATCAACCGGCATGGGCATGATCACTTTTGACCAAGCCTTGTATGATTTGTATGAAAACGGCGATATCAGCTATAAAGACGCTATTAAAAATGCCGACTCCCCCCATGACTTGCGCCTAGACATTCAATTACGAAGCCGTCGTGCGCAAAATGCCGGTCCGGATTTAGAATTGATTTAACGTCTTCAAAGCATAAAAAAGGCCGTCTGAAATCTGAACTGGCCCCCAAATCTTGGACACTCATAAAAGCCTATTCAGGCACTCTGTGCAAGCTGGGTTCTGTATGCGACAGGACTCAGCTTTTTCAATTTCAAACTGCAACGCTCCCGGTTGTAGTAATCCATATAGTCATCTATCTGCTTCATCAATTCGTCCACCGTCAATTCAC
>NZ_JBQCWU010000019.1:0-34574 GCF_051957095.1 Neisseria sp. P0020.S003
AGGTAGGGGCAAGGATCAATCAGGTGTTCGGTCAGAAACTTGGCGGCACTGTCTGCGGTTTTGTCCGGCAGGATGGCGGCGTATAGCTCCCTTGAGAAATCGTCGATGGCGACAAACAGGTAATCCCACTTATCGGTGGCTTTCTGCCCTTTGAGCAGCAGCAGCCGTTTGGTATCGAGATGTACCAGCTCTCCGGGGTAGGATTTATTGTAGCGTTTGGCCTGCCTTTTAAGCTTTTCCTGAATGCCGCGTTCTACCTTGGCCGGGCGTTTCATTCCGTACTTTGCCTGTTTGAAACAGTTGTTGGTACTGGTTTGGGGTTTGAGCAGTCTGCCCCTTGCGGCTTTAAGTGCGCGGTAAATGGTGACGCGGCTGACTTGGTAGCGGCGTGCCAGGGAGGTGACGCTCTCTTTCCCCTGCGTGTAGGCCAGCCAAATGGCTTGGCGGTGGTGCGGGGTGAGACGGGTGTTTTTGTGCATGTTCATGTTTCAGTATTCTCCTGGAAATACTGTAAACAATGCTACTAGTTTCTACACGCTGGTCTAAATATCGATAAAGAAAAAAGGCCGTCTGAAAATTTTCAGACGGCCTTTCATCTAACTCACATTATTTAGCCAGTTCGGCACGCAGTTTGCGGGTTACGTTCATCATCACTTGGAGTTGTTCCAGAGTTTCTTTCCAGCCACGTGTTTTCAGGCCGCAGTCTGGGTTAACCCACAGACGTTCAACCGGTACAACCTCGATGGCTTTGCGCAACAGATGCTCAACTTCAGCTTCAGTCGGTACGCGTGGGCTGTGGATGTCGTAAACACCCGGGCCGATGTCGTTCGGATATTTGAACTCGCCGAACGCAGTCAAGAGCTCCATGTCGGAACGTGAAGTTTCGATGGTGATGACGTCAGCGTCCATAGCGGCGATGGCAGGCAGGATATCGTTGAACTCAGAGTAGCACATATGAGTGTGGATTTGGGTGCTGTCTTCGCAACCGGTAGAGGACAGGCGGAAAGATTCGCCGGCCCAGTTCAGGTAGGCATCCCAATCGGCACGTTTCAAAGGCAGACCTTCGCGGATGGCAGGTTCGTCAATTTGGATGACTTTGATGCCGGCTTTTTCCAGATCCAATACTTCGTCGTTCAGAGCCAGTGCGATTTGTTTGCACACAGTAGAGCGAGGAATATCGTTGCGGACGAAAGACCATTGCAGAATGGTTACAGGGCCGGTCAACATGCCTTTCATCGGGCGTTTGGTCAGGCTTTGTGCGTAAGTAGACCAAGCCACGGTCATGGCTTCAGGACGGCTTACGTCACCGAAGATGATAGGTGGTTTAACGCAGCGTGAGCCGTAGCTTTGTACCCAGCCGTATTGGGTGAATGCAAAACCGCTCAACAGTTCGCCGAAGTATTCGACCATGTCGTTACGCTCGGCTTCGCCGTGTACCAGTACGTCCAAGTCCAGTTTTTCTTGCTCTTCAACCACCAAGGCGATTTCTTTTTTCATCGCGGCTTCGTAATCGGCGGCAGACAGTTCGCCTTTTTTGAAGGCTGCGCGTGCTTGGCGGATTTCGGTAGTTTGTGGGAAAGAACCGATGTTGGTAGTCGGCAGCAGAGGCAAGTTCAACCATGCTTGTTGCGCTTTGATACGGTCGGCAAATGGAGATTTGCGTTGGTCTGCGTTGGCAGGCAAATCGGCCAGGCGTTTGGCAACGTCTGCACGGTGGATTTCGCTGCTGTTGGCACGGGAGTCGGCAGCAGCTTGGCTGGCAGCCAGTTCTTCGGCAACAGAATCACGACCTTCGTTCAATGCAGCTTTCAGAACGCGCAATTCTTGGGTTTTTTGCAGGGTAAATGCCAACCAAGAGTACAGGTCAGGTTTGTTAGCTTTCAGTTTTTCTTCAACTGACAAGTCAAATGGAGTGTGCAGCAGAGAGCAAGAGCTGGAGATCCACAAACGGTCGCCCAGTTTGGCTTGCAGAGGCTCAACAGTTTCCAAAACTTTGTTCAGGTTAGCGCGCCAAATGTTGCGACCGTCGATAACGCCGGCAGACAGAACTTTGTCGTAGTCGGCAAATGCGTCCAGTTGTTCAGGGGCGCGTACCAAGTCGATGTGCAGGCCGTCAACAGGCAGGGATTTCAGCAAAGCAGCGTGTTCGGCAACAGAACCGAAGTAAGTGCTCAACAGGATTTTGGCGCTTACTTTGCTCAAAGTAGCGTAAACGTCTTTGTATGCTTCTACCCATTCTTTAGGCAGGTCAACAGTCAAAGCAGGCTCGTCGATTTGAATCCACTCGGCACCGGCTTCAACCAAAGCAGTCAGGATTTCAACGTAAACAGGCAACAGTTTAGGCAACAGGCTCAGACGGTCGAATTCAACAGCGCCTTTTTCTTTACCAACCCACAGGAAAGTCAACGGACCCACAACGGTCGGTTTGGCTTTCAGGCCTAAAGCTTGGGCTTCTTGCAGTTGTTGAACGTAGTGTTTGGCGTTGGCTTTGAATTCGGTATCGGCGTGGAATTCAGGCACCAAGTAGTGGTAGTTGGTGTCGAACCATTTGGTCATTTCGATAGCGAATTGGTCTTTGTTACCACGGGCCAGTTGGAAGAATTGTTCCAAAGACAGATTTTGGCTGTCGAAGCCGAAACGGGCAGGGATGGCACCGGTGGCAACTTGCAGGTCGAGGATGTGGTCGTAGAAAGTGAAATCGCCTGCAGCAACGAAATCGGCGTTAGCCGCAGCTTGGTGTTTCCAGTTTTTCTCGCGCAAGTCTTTAGCAACAGCCAGCAATTCTTGCTCGCTGATTTCTTTGCGCCAGTATTTTTCTTGTGCGAATTTCAATTCGCGGAAGGCACCGACGCGCGGGAAGCCTGAAAAATGCAATGTTGTCATGTTAACTCTCCTAGTTGGAATTTTTAATCAGGCCGGTATGGCCTGAATGTTCGATATTGTAAATCAGAATGGGGAGGCCGTCTGTTTTATTAACGGGGACGTACACCCAAAATATGGCAGATGGCGTAAGTCAGTTCGCTGCGGTTGAGGGTGTAGAAGTGGAAGTCTTTGACACCTTCGCGAGAGAGGACTTTGACCATGTCGATGGCGATGCTGGCGGCAACAAGGTTGCGCGTGCCTTGGTCGTCATCCAAACCTTCGTACATTTTAGACAGCCAGCTTGGGATTTTGACGTTGGTCACTTGGGCCATTTTGGCCAATTGTTTGAAATTGGTTACAGGCAGGATGCCGGGAACGATTTCAACGTCAATGCCCATCATCACGCAACGGTCGCGGAAGCGCAGATAGCTTTCCACGTCAAAGAAGAATTGGGTGATAACGTGGTTTGCACCCGCATCGATTTTGCGTTTCAGATTGATCAAGTCTGCTTGAGCAGATTTGGCTTCTGGGTGTACCTCAGGATAGGCCGCTACGGAAATGTCGAAGTCGGCAACGGAGCGCAACAGTTTGACCAAATCTTCGGCATAGAAAGGTTTTTTCTCGTAGCCGGGCGGCTCGTCGCCACGCAGGGCAACGATGCGGCGGATACCGCTGTCCCAATAGTCTTTGGCAATTTGACGCAACTCGTCAGGGCTGGCATCGATACCGGTCAAGTGAGGGGCGGCTTCAAGGCCGGTTTCTTGTTTGATGCGTTTAACAATGCCGTGTGTGCGGTCGCGTTCGCCTGAGTTTGCACCGTAAGTTACGGAAACAAATTTCGGGTGCAAGGTTTGCAGGCGATGGATGGAATCCCATAACATGGTTTCCATTTGTTCGTTTTTCGGCGGGAAAAATTCGAATGAAACGTTGATGTCGCCTTTCAAATCGGAAAGGCTGTGATTTAATGCGTTAATTTCTCTAGCGTGATTCATGCTTATGCACCTTCTGCATATCTTTTATTTATTGTCAGACTGCATAATAAATTTGAGGTCAGTATGAGTCAATTTCGAAATTTTCCGAAATTGTATGAATAGATTTAATAAAGACCTCAGGCCGTCTAAAAAACTGCCTAAGGTCTTGTTTGATGTAATGGAAGAAAGCTTATTCTGCTTCGTCTATCCATGCTTGTTGCACGGCTTCGAGAATACGCTCGCCGCAACGTGCTGGGTCATCGTCAAATTCAGGTAAAGCCATAATCAAATCACGCAGTTGGGTAAAGCGTACGGTTTTCGGATCGATGCTGTCGCCGTGTAGGTCGTAGAGTTCTTCAGCGATGCGTTGGGTATCTGTCCATTTCATGATGTGTTCCTTTTTTGGGTTTGGGCTATTGGTAATTATTTTAATCAAGAAGCAGGCGGACTGCCAGAATGTTTTACTGCAGATGCGGATATAAATAATGTGGGTATTTTTTAACAAAATAGCATATTTGCGTTAAAATACGGCACGACACTTAAAAACTACGGCATATTCGCTTTGAATTTGCCATTTTATATATTTTATTCCGTTTTGAATGATGGTTTGCGCATGAATAATTTACATTATCCCAATGCAACCAAATCATCTGGAACGGCTCTTAATACGAAATCCATCACGTAAAAATAAAAGGAAAAATGATGAATAACGCACTCAACGCCAAATTGTCCAAACTGATTTACGCGCTTGCTTCAGATGATTCAGAGTATCTGGCCAAAGCAGACGCATTTGACCGTTTGCTGTTGTTGGTTCGCGAATTTTATCGCCTGCTGGATGAAACAAAGGATTTGAAGCAGCTGGTGTTCCGTCTGTATTACGGCAAACACTATGGCTTGATTAAACTGGATGCCGCTTCACCCAATGACGATGCAGGCGCATTGAGGTTGAAACGTTGGATGGTTTATTCGCGTATCGCAGAGCGTATCGAAAATTGCGGCAAACATTTGTCGGTCGTACTTGAAGATGCGGTGTTGGAAAATGGCGCGGACAAATCTCATTATATAGATGAAGCCAATGCCATCATCGAGCGTTTCGGTTTGGTAAGGGATGAGGCTGCACTTTCGGCGATTGAAGCGGCAGAAGCATTGAAGGCCGAGCAAGAGTTGCAGGCGACAAGCGAGCCTCAAAAATCTGCTCCTAAGCATCACGGCAATCTGCATCAAATCAGAATTCAAGAAAAAATCGAAAATTATTCTGCCACTCAAAAAGTGGCTGCCATGCAGATTTCCCGTATGCGTTTTATTTTTCCTCATATCGAATAGTTTGCTGTATAACCAAAAGGCCGTCTGAAAACCATAGATTTGTGGTTTCAGACGGCCTTTTTCATTAAACCTTGTTTTAATGGTCTTCACGCGCGTGGTTGACCGTATATTTAGGAATTTCTACGACCAAATCTTCATCCGCAACGACTGCCTGACAGCTCAAGCGAGAATCGGCTTCCAAGCCCCATGCTTGGTCGAGCAGGTCTTCTTCTAATTCGGTCGGTTCTTCCAGGCTATCAAACCCTTTGCGGATAATCACGTGGCAGGTGGTGCAGGCGCATGATTTTTCGCAGGCGTGATCGACTTCGATATCGTGGTCGAGCAGTACGTCAAGGACGGTTTGGCCTTCCGGTGCATCTTCGATAACCGCGCCTTCGGGGCATAATGTCGCGTGTGGGAGTACGGTAATTTTTGGCATTTTTATTGTCTCGGTTGTTTAAGAGTGGTTGTGGTTAAAGCGGCTTCAGACGGCCTTGGGTATTCAATATTCAGGCCGTCTGAAAAATGGGTTTATAACATGATGCCTTTATTTCTTAAATTTTTCAGACATTCGTCCAAGTAAGCATCATCATGTTCGGCATAAATCGGCGAAGTAGCTGTTTCAGCCGCGTGTGAATGGTATGGGACAACGGCTTTACCGCGATATAGCGGGTCTTTCCATAAAGCATCGGGTTTGTAACCGCGCCTTTCCATCTCTTTCATAATCAATGCGTGATACAGATAGAGTTTGTAGGGCGAATGGGTAAAAACGTAATTAACCGTCGCATGCGGCCTGCCCCAGCCTGCTCCGCGTAAAGCGGCGCATTCACGGTGTTGCCCCAAAAGCTGGGCGCGGGGGAGTAGGGGGATAAGGGTTTGATGCCAGAGTCTCATTGTGATTTAAATAATTCTGAATAATCTTCGTAAGCTATCTTCAAATCCTTTTTTGAGTACGTAGTATAGATGTGAAGACCCTCTTCAATTTCAGTGGTTAGCTTTGTTCCACTTTTCCCAAAGTATTCGTCTTTATATAGACGGACTTTGGAATTTTTGGGTTTATATGCATTTTCTGAAGAGATGAGATTTCTTAATATGGAAGGATTTTGTTGGTGCTTTTCCTTAATAAAGGAGATAAATGCACTTCTGTTTACTTCAAAGATTTTTTCTTGATGATGTTCTTTGACAGTTTTTTCAAAACCTAACTCTGCTATTTCATTTTTAGGAAATACAATTTCACCTCTTAATGAGAGAAAAAGCCTTTTTACAAGATTTTCATCAATTGCAAAAAGCTCAGTTTCTCCTATTTGGCTTTTGCCAAAAATTTCATGAAGTAAGGTTTCTTTTTCTTTATAGTTGTCGGTTTTAATGGCTAGAATGCGTTCTAATCCGGCAACGTTTGCGTAGCCGTTGTTTTCCAAATGGCGCATTCTAATTTCAAAATTATTTTCGTCAGTAATACCAATCTTATATACACCTTTGATGACGGTTTTCATCAGGTAGACAATACCTGCTTTTTCCATTGTTGTCCTTTATTTTTATTTCTGTGAGATGACATCTTTTCAGACGGACTTTTATCAAAGGCCGTCTGAAATTGTTTAGGCATCAAATATTATCAACGCTTTGACCAGTCAACGCACGTTGGATGTTGCGGTTCATGCGCTTGGCGGCGAAGTTGTCGGTGCTGTGGCTGAGTTTGGCGACGGCGGCACGAATGTCTTCGGCTTTACCGTCTTTCAGACGACCTTGCAAATCGGCGATGTCTTGCTGGATTTGTGCAAGCTCTTCGGTATCCAGCAAATCTCTATCCAATTCAAGGGCGGCGTTGACGGCATCGGTCAGGCTTTCAGCTTCGACTACGGCTTCGGCGCGTGCGCGTGCGGCCATGTCTTCGGCAGCGTTGCTCATGCTGTCTTTGAGCATTTGGGTAATGGTGCTGTCGTCCAAGCCGTAGGAAGGTTTGACTTCGATTTGCGCCTGTACGCCGGTGCTTTGTTCTTGTGCTGAAACGGACAGCAATCCGTCGGCATCAACTTGGAAGGTCACGCGGATACGCGCTGCGCCTGCGGCCATGGGCGGAATGCCGCGCAGGGTAAATTTGGCAAGGCTGCGGCAGTCGGAAACGAGTTCGCGCTCGCCTTGTACGACGTGTATCGTCATGGCGGTTTGACCGTCTTTGAAAGTGGTGAAGTCCTGCGCGCGTGCGGTAGGAATGGTGGAGTTGCGCGGGATAATTTTTTCGGCTAGACCACCGTAGGTTTCCAAACCGAGCGACAAAGGGGTAACGTCCAGCAGCAGCCATTCGCCGTCGGTTTTGTTGCCTGCAAGGACGTTTGCCTGTATGGCGGCACCGAGTGCGACCACTTCGTCAGGATTGAGGTTATTCAGCGGAGTTTGACCAAAGAATGTGGCAACTGCTTGTTGAACGTGCAACATACGGGTAGAGCCACCAACCATAATTACGCCTTTGACATCTGCCTTGGTTACGCCGGCATCTTTCAAAGCCTGTTTGACGGGCTCGATGGTTTTTTGTACTAGATTTTGGGTCAGGTTGTGAAACTCTTGGCGGGTAATGACGGTATGAACTTTATGGCCGTCTGAAAGTGTGGTTTCGATGACGGCTTCGGTTTGAGTGGTCAGTTTTTCTTTGGCGGTACGAACAAGGGAAAGCAGAAGCTGGCTGTCTTGTTCGTTGAGTTTGGAGAGGTCGTTTTGTTCGAGTAGGTAGCAGAACAAACGATGGTCGAAGTCATCACCACCCAATGCGCTGTTGCCGCCGGTGGCTTTCACTTCAAACAGGCCTTTGGTCAGTTGCAATACGGATACGTCGAATGTGCCACCGCCCAAGTCATAAACGACAAACGTGCCTTCTGAGGCGTTGTCCAGTCCGTAGGCAATCGCGGCGGCAGTCGGTTCGTTAAGGAGGCGCAAGACATTCAAGCCTGCCAAGCGCGCGGCATCTTTGGTGGCTTGCCGTTGGGCATCGTCGAAATAGGCGGGAACGGTAATGACGGCACCAACCAAATCACCGCCCAATGTTTCTTCGGCGCGCAATTTGAGGGCTTTGAGGATTTCTGCCGATACTTCGATAGGTGTTTTCGCACCTTGACGGGTGTTTAACTCGACTACGCGCTCATTGGGCGTGAACCGGTAGGGCAGGTATTGCGCCTCTTGTGCGAGGTCGGTAAGGGTGCGGCCAATCAGGCGTTTGGCGGAGCTGACTGTATTTAGAGGATCGGTTTTTTGGGCAGAAAGGGCGTTTTTGCCGACTTCAACTTCGCCATCCAAATAACGGACAACCGAAGGCAGGGTGGCGCGGCCGTCTGAATCGGGCAGGCAGACTGCGCTGCCGCTGCGGACTGTGGCAACCAAGCTGTTGGTTGTACCTAAATCAATGCCTACGGCGAGGCGGTGTTGATGGGGGGCGGCGGACATGCCGGGTTCTGAAATCTGCAAAAGAGCCATGATTGTGTGCCTTCTGATACTGTATTTATTAGGATGGGCAGATTTTAGCAGATTTTTGGCAGATAGTTGAGTGGTTTGCTAGGAAATAACCATAAGGCCTAATGTTGTTTTTTAATTGAAAAGAAAGTGGATTTTGAATTCAGACTTGTATTTTTTAAGAAATGCGGATAAAATTCAGCCTCTTTGCCTTGCCTTTTACTTCGCATGGTGAAAGGCTGTTTTTAATCATCCATAAGGAGATAACATGCGTCATTACGAGATCGTGTTTATCGTTCATCCTGATCAAAGCGAGCAAGTGCCTGCTATGGTTGAACGTTACAAAACCATGATTACTGAAGCCAGCGGTAAAATCCACCGTTTGGAAGACTGGGGCCGTCGTCAATTGGCTTACCCAATCAATAAAATCCACAAAGCACACTATGTTTTGATGAATATCGAAACTACTCCTGAAGTGGTTGAAGAGCTGGAAACTGCTTTCCGCTTCAATGATGCCGTACTGCGTCACCTGACCATCAAAACAAAACACGCTGTAACTGAAGCTTCCCCAATGCTGGGCGGCGAAAAAGCAAAAAACTTGCTGAACGGTGCAGCTGAAGAAGTTGCAGCAGCCGAATAAGATTGAACAATCTGATTAAGCTTACCGCCCGTATCTTGCAGGTTCAGCCTTTGAGATATACGCCGGCAGGAGTTCCTGTTTTAGATGTTGTGTTGCAACATGAGTCTTGGCAGGAAGAAAACGGACAGAAATGTCTGGTCAAGTTTGAAATTCCTGCGCGGATTTTAGGTAAGCAGGCTGAGGAATGGCAGTATCGGCAAGATGCTATCATCGAGTCGGAAGGATTTTTGGCGCAACGCAGCCAACGCTTCCCCAAGCCGGTACTACGCATACAGAACATTAAAGAATATAAAGGTTAAACGACAATGGCTCGTCAATCATTCAAACGTAGAAAATTCTGCCGCTTTACGGCTGAAAAAATCCAAGAAGTTGATTACAAACAAGTTGATTTGTTGAAAGACTTCATCTCTGAAAACGGCAAAATCATCCCTGCCCGCATTACTGGTACTAAAGCACACTACCAACGTCAGTTGGCTACTGCTGTGAAACGTGCTCGTTTCCTGGCTCTGTTGCCTTACACCGATCAACACAAATAATTTTGGAGTTTAAATCATGCAAATTATTCTGTTAGAAAAAATCGGCGGTCTGGGTAACTTGGGTGACATCGTTACCGTTAAAAACGGTTACGCACGCAACTTCCTGATCCCTGCCGGTAAAGCAAAACGTGCAACCGAAGCTAACATGAAAGAATTCGAAGCACGCCGCGCTGAATTGGAAGCCAAACAAGCTGAAATCTTGGCTGATGCTAAAGCACGTCAAGAAAAACTGGAAGGCCAAACCATTACTGTTGCTCAAAAAGCCGGTGTTGATGGTCGTCTGTTCGGTTCTGTTACCAATGCTGACATCGCTGAAGCGATTGTTGCTGCCGGTATCCAAGCTGCTAAAGCAAACGTACGTCTGCCTAACGGTCCTTTGAAAGCTGTTGGCGAATACGAAGTGGAAGTGGCTCTGCATACTGATGCTGTTGCTAAAATTACCGTTGCTGTTGTTGCAGCCGCTGAGTAATTGATTCATTCAAGGCCGTCTGAAAATCAAGGGTTTCCTTGGATTTCAGACGGCCTTGTCTATGTGCTTGAGCCGAAGCAAATTGGTGCCGAGTTTCTATATTTTTTGGCTGATTAAAAAGTATGGCAGTTGGCATAGAGAGATGATGTGTTGGACGAATATTCTTTCGTATTCGGATTTATCATAGTATTTAATAAAGAGATTATTTATGAATAAAATCAAAATCTTTGGGATGGGTCTGGCTGCTTTGGCTCTAGCTTCATGTAGTACCCCGCAAAAGCCTGCTGTTGATACGGCAAAACCGGTTGAGCCTGTTTCCTCTGCAAAACGCCCTGTATTTGATGCTGCCGCTGAATCTGTTGCCAGCAGCGGCTTTAATGAAAACGTCAACGTTCAGCAGTTTATCCAATATGAAGTAAAAAACCGCCGGTTCAGTGCGGAAGAGTTGCGTAATTTCTTTAATGGCGTGGTGTATAAAGGCAATATCATTACCATTATGTACCGTCCAAGCACTTCGCGTCCTTGGTATGAATTCCGTACTGGTAACTCCGGTGTAGCCAAATTTAACGGCGGCAGACAATTCTATGCGGCAAACCGTGCCGTAATTGATGATGTGGCACGCAAATACGGCGTGCCTGCCGAATTGATTGTGGCGATTCTCGGTATTGAAACCAATTACGGCAAAAATACGGGCAGCTTCCGCGTTGCCGATGCCTTGAGTACATTAGCCTTTGATTATCCACGCCGTGCTGAGTTCTTCCAAAATGAATTGAGCGAACTTTTGCTGATGGCAAAAGAAGAAAAAGAAAATATCTTTGACTTCAAAGGCAGCTATGCCGGCGCGATGGGTATGCCGCAATTTATGCCTTCAAGCTACCGTAAATGGGCGGTGGACTATGATGGTGATGGTCATCGCGATATTTGGAATAATGTTGGCGATGTGGCGGCTTCTGTCGCCAATTATATGAAACAGCATGGCTGGCAGCCCGGCGGTAAGATGGTTGTGCCGGTAAGTCTGACGATTACTCCGCACTTGCAGGCGATTATCGATGAGAAAACAGCTTTGACACGCACTGTCGCAGATTTCAAAGCTTTGGGTGTGGTGCCTCAAGCTGCTGTTGCGGATAATGAAAAGGCTGTGTTGTATGCTTTGGAAACCAGTCCGGGCGTATTTGAATACTATTTGGGCCTGAATAACTTCTACACTGTATGGCAATACAACCACAGCCGTATGTATGTAACAGCGGTACGCGATATTGCGAATGCAATCAATAACAATGGCCTGTAAGCCATAAGAAAACCACCCTTTGGGGTGGTTTTTAAGTATTTGGGGCTTTTACAGAACATTTTAAGCCATCAGTCTGATTTTCATGGCGTAACGTTTTTTGCTGTGCCCTGAAACAAACTGTCCGCCTCGTGCAGGGGATAAAAATGCATTGCCTTCTGCGGTTGGCTCTGCACAAGTATATTGGCCGTTTCGATCGCTCCAGAGGGCGTACACAGGCAGATTGTGGGTGCAGATATCCAGTTTCAAGCCGTCAAATGCAACGTGTGCATCTTGATTGGAGGAAACAAATTCGGTATGGGAGATATAGTCGACATCGTATGGTGCACCGTTGAAATCAAATTGTGTGCCGGCGGCGGTAAAGTAGGGGTGGAATCCTGGGGATGTGCGGACGGGCGATTCGCCGTAATTGCAGACGGTTAGGATGGCGATGGCTTCATTTTCGTTAGGCAGGCTGTAATCGAGCAACCATTCGACGTGTTCATAGCCTTTTTCTGTACTGATTAATTTCAAGCCGATATCCGATTCATTTTGATGGCGGATTTCCCAGTCTGAAGTTCTGCCGAAACCATGTTGGGCCAGATGATTTTTGCTGTCCGGTCCGAATTGGGGTAAGCAGACGTGCATGCCGCCGCGTAATTTTGTGTCATCGCCCACTTGAACGCTGGTTTTCGGAAATAAGACTTCCCGTCCTTTTAAAATCAGAGAATCAATGTATCCGCCCATTGTATTGACTTGCATAGTGGCTGATTGGTTGCGTAGTATGATTTCGGGCATAATGATTTGAGCTTCAAATTGTTTATCATTTGTGTAGCATTCTAACATTGCGATGACATGCTGTCGCTGCCAGCTTGATAGAAAATCCTTAATAAAAATCAAAAAAATGCTAGAATATATGCCATTTTCTGAGGCCGTCTGAAGAGCGGATAATTCTTTTCAGACGGCCTTCCTATTTATTTCCCGTAGAGAAACAACATGGCTTATCAAGTTCTTGCACGAAAATGGCGTCCGAAAACCTTTGCCGATTTGGTCGGTCAGGAACACGTCGTCAAAGCCCTACGCAACGCGCTGGACGAAGGCCGTCTGCACCATGCCTATCTGCTGACAGGAACGCGCGGTGTGGGCAAGACCACGATTGCCAGGATTTTGGCCAAGAGCTTGAACTGCGAAAATGCCGTGCATGGCGAGCCATGCGGTCAGTGTGAAAGCTGTACGCAAATCGACAGCGGCCGTTATGTGGATTTATTGGAAATCGACGCGGCATCGAATACCGGTATCGACAATATCCGCGAAGTGTTGGAAAACGCGCAATACGCGCCGACTGCGGGTAAATACAAAGTCTATATCATCGACGAAGTGCATATGCTTTCCAAAAGCGCGTTCAATGCCATGCTGAAGACTTTGGAAGAACCGCCTGAACACGTTAAATTCATTTTGGCGACCACCGATCCGCACAAAGTCCCCATTACCGTATTGAGCCGTTGTCTGCAGTTTGTTTTGCGCAACATGACAACCCAGCAGGTTGCCGAGCATTTGGCACATGTCTTGGATCGTGAAAACGTTCCTTATCAGCCGCAGGCTTTGCAGCTTTTAGGACGTGCCGCCGCCGGTTCGATGCGTGATGCGTTGAGCCTTTTGGATCAGGCGATTGCCATGGGTTCGGGTAAAGTTGCCGAACAAGATGTCCGCCAGATGATCGGAGCGGTCGATAAACAATACTTGTTTGAGTTGCTTGAAGGAATCATTAATCAAAACGGTGAGGCCTTGCTGGAAAAAGCTCAGGAAATGTCTGCCAGAGCGATTGGTTTTGACAGCGCATTGGCAGAATTGGCCATGCTGTTGCAACGTTTGGCTTTGATTCAAACCATTCCTTCTGCCTTGCCAAATGACGACCCTGAACGTGAAACTTTGCTGCGATTAAGTCAGGCTTTGAGTGGCGAGCAGATTCAGCTTTATTATCAATGTGCTATTCATGGCAAACAGGATTTGCCGCTGGCTCCGGACGAGTATGCCGGTTTTGTCATGACGCTTTTACGCATGCTTGCATTTGCGCCGTTGGCTGCTTCGGGTTGCGATACGCAAAGTCAGATTGAACACACGGATTTGCATTCCGACCATCAGAAAGCTGAGGCCGAAAAAAAGCCTTTTCAGCTGCCGAAATCTGAGCCGATAGCAGCACCGGCGGTTGAGAAAGAGGCTGTTCCGAGCAAACAGGATATCGTTGAAAGGCCGTCTGAAGAAACTATTCGGTCTGCTCAACAACAGGTGGATGTGCCGCCTTGGGAGGAAATGCCGAGCCAAGTATCGGACGAAACGCCTCAAACACAAACGGCGCAGATACAAGAAACTGCGAAGACATTGCCTGTTGCAAAAATTCAGACGGCCACTGAGCCGGAAGAATATCCGCACATGGATGAGGAAATTCCGCCTCCGTATTTTGATGAAGCATATACATATGAAGATTCGCATCGTGCTGATGTGATGGAAGTACCGGAGCCGGTTGCGTCTGCTGAGCCTGAAGAAGAGGAGGGAGATGAAGAAGAGCTTCAGTTCGCTCCTTTGCCTGAGTTTGGAACAGAGAATTGGCACAGTATCATCGAACGCTTTGCCCGTAAATTAGGCGCGGCGCAGATGTTGGCGCAAAATGCGGCATGGACGAGTTATGATGCGGAAGCAGGATTAATCATGCTGTCGTTGACGGATGAAGCCAAAGCCACTGCCAATAAAGAGCGCTTGGACAAAATCTGCCAGACGTTGAGCGAGGCCTACCATCTTGGCAATTTAAGGCTGCAAACTGAGCCTTGGCAGGATGATAAAGGCTGGGAAACGCCGGTGATGCGCCGCAAACGTATTCAAGAAGAAGGGCGGCAGCAGGCGCAAGATTTGCTGGAAGCGGATACAACGGCGCAGACAATCTTGCAAACCTTTGAAGCGCAATGGCTGCCGGATTCTTTAGAGTTGGCAGGGCATTCTTAAAATACTGACATACAAGGCCGTCTGAAAGGCAATAGCGTTTTTCAGACGGCATGAGTGAAACCCATTTATTCAAACCCATAGGAGTAAAACATGTTCGGAAAAGCCGGATTAGGCGGCCTGATGAAGCAGGCTCAACAAATGCAGGAAAACATGAAAAAAGCACAAGCCAAGCTGGCTGAAACCGAAGTTGAAGGTGAAGCAGGCAATGGTTTGGTAAAAGTTGTGATGACGTGTTCGCACGTTGTCCGCAAACTTGAAATCAGCCCTGATTTGATTCAAGAAGCCGCTGACGACAAAGAAATGCTGGAAGATTTGGTATTGGCCGCCATCAATGCCGCTTCTGAAAAAGCCGAAGAAACGACCAATAAAACCATGGGTGCGTTTACCCAAGGCCTGCCGGCAGGCATGGGCGATTTCTTCCGCTAAACCCGCGCAGCAAAGCAAACAAAGGTCGTCTGAAACGCCAAAAATCAGTTTCAGACGACCTTCGTATTATCTGTTTTGCAGATTGAAATCAACATATCAGCAGTTATTCCGCCGCAGGTATATTGAGTGTTTATTGCATTCAAATCCGCTCAATCAATATTAAAAACCAATCGATACACCAAACAAAATGAAACCGTCCCTTTCCATCCGCTCACTTCTTTTAAGCTGTATATTCGCTGCAGCAAGCGCAAACAGCTTTGCCGCCGAAACTGTCATTATTTCTCCGGATAAACAGTTCAGCGTTAAAAAAGTCTGCAACCACAAAACCAAAGAATGCTCTTTCTTTGCAGGCAAAAAAGCCATCGAGAAAAATCTTCCCGAAGACAGGACTAGCCATAAGTGGCTTGGCAATACCTTCGTATTAAGGACTAGCTTCGGGTCGTATGATTCCTACACCACCTTCGCCGACCGTACCCACAAGCCCCATACGCTTTCCTCCGTCATCGCCACCGACAGCAAAACGCAATGCGCCGTGACAGCAGATAATAAAGGCGTGTCGTTCTACTCGCTGTTCCGCGACAAACCTGTCAAATTCATTGCTGCAAACGACAAAAAATTCGGCTTCCTCCAAGATGTTGCCACGCTGGAATCCGTCGTCGAAGCAGAATTTAAAGGCAAGAAAATCCGCATGACGTATATGAACAAAGCCGAACGCAATGTCTCGGTCGTTTTAGACAATCCGTGTGTGAAATGATGTACCAAGCTTGATGGACAAGGCCGTCTGAAAAAATGTCGTTCATTCAAAAAACGAAACAGCCTGAAACCTGACTGAAAAAAGGTTTCGGGCTGTTTGTACCTGTTCGCCAGACGAAGTGGGTAGGACGAAAGGCGTGCCCGTTTGGCGGATAGAGACCTTTGCAAAGGTCTCATGGGGATTCAGGGTTTTCTTTGGAAAAGAACAATCGTTCCTTATTGATGTAAAAAAGCCTGAACAGAAGTTCAGGCTTTTTAAATTTGGCTCCCCGACCTGGGCTCGAACCAGGGACCTGCGGATTAACAGTCCGTCGCTCTACCGACTGAGCTATCGGGGAATGGGGCGTATTATAATGGCTGGAAAAAATGTGTCAATCAATATTTTCAAGAAAATGGTGCAAAATATTTCAAATATTTGAATGTTAAAAATATTTTGTAATCAAGTTTCACATGCTTCCCAGCCGTTTCAGACGGCCTTTAGTATTTGGCGTTAACCAATTTGCCGTTTTGGAACACTTGCTGCTGCATTACCGTGCCGTTGTAGGCGTAAGTGGTTAACGAGCCGTTGCTTGGCGTGGCGCGGAACTGCATCAGCTGGTTGCGGCTGAGGACGTAGGGGTCTGTGCGTTTTTGGCTGTTGTCGCTGTAAAAGTCTTGGACGACGTATTCATTGTTGCGTTTGCTGATCAGTTGGCGATGGAAGCCGCCTTTGACTGCGCTATTGCTGGGTGTGCCGTGTGCATCAAAATAGGTCACGATTTGTTCTTCTGAGATACGGATGCCGTCTGGATCCGTATCTTTGGTGGTTTTGGTTTTATCCAAGCCGACAGGGATGTTGATGGATGTACCCAAGCCGACATGGCGGCCGATGCTGGTACCGACGCCTAAGCCGACGGAAACGCCAGGTGTACCGACTGTACATGCGCTGAGTGAAGCGGCCAAAAGGGCAGGCAAGAGAACTTTTTTCATAATGTGTATCCTTGTAATAAGAAATGTTTGTAATGTGGGAAGTATAGTATTTTTGCGGTGTGGCTGGTGTTAGTATTGGTAAAAGGGCGCAAGGCCGTCTGAAAAACAAGATAGAAACGGATATATCATTCTGGTGTAGAATGTGCCGAAATAATGATTTAATAAGAATGTGAATGAATAATGAAAACTTTGAAATTTACGAAGATGCACGGCTTGGGCAATGATTTTATGGTGGTCAATGCCATCAATCAGGACTTTGATCCGTTGGCCGCGCCGCTTGCCCAATGGGCGGACCGTTATCGCGGCGTGGGTTTTGATCAGTTTTTGGTAGTGGAGAAGCCTTCTTCTGATGCGGTCGATTTTCGGTACCGCATTTTCAATGCCGATGGCCGGGAAGTAGAGCAGTGCGGCAATGGCGCGCGTTGTTTTGCGCGTTTTGTCGCGGATAAGGGTTTGACGGATAAAACGGAAATTTTGGTCGAAACGGCTAAAGGGATTATTGTGCCGAAGCTGTTGGATAACGGTTTGGTTACTGTCAATATGGGTAAACCGCGTTTCATGCCGTCTGAAATTCCGTTTGTGCCTGCACATGGTGAAAATAAAGATGCGCTGACACATATTGTCTTGGTCGGTTTGGAATCTGTACCGGTAAGCTGCGTGAATATGGGCAATCCGCATGCGGTGATTTTGGTTGATGATGTTGAAACCGCACCGGTGGAGCATTGGGGCAGCGCGATTGAATCACACGAGCAGTTCCCTGAACGGGTCAATGTCGGCTTTTTGCAGATTGAAGATGAATTGTCAGTCCGCTTGCGCGTGTTTGAACGCGGAGTGGGGGAAACTCAGGCTTGCGGTACCGGAGCGTGTGCGGCTGTGGTGGCCGGTGTGCGCAATGGCTTGCTAAAATCGGGTGTGCCTGTGCGTGTTACTCTGCCTGGCGGCGAATTGTTTATCAGTTGGGAAGAAGGTGGCGATGTGCAAATGACCGGCCCTGCTGAAACCGTTTTTGAAGGCGAGTTGCAGTATTCATGATGGTTTCTTTGGATTTTTGGTTTGCCGTCGCGTATGCTGCGGTATCGTTGGCGTTTATTTTTCGCGCGCAGCGGTTTCAATGGCTTTGGGCTGCGGTGTTGTTGTGGCTGGGGATTTCGGCACTGGGCGCGCGCTTGTTGCCCGGAATGTGGGGCTTTACGCATACAGGCCCTTTGTTCATCCCTCATTTTTATCTGACAATCGCCAGTATTTTCTTCTTTATTGATGACTGCAGTAAAACGGAAGACAAAAAGTTTTGGTCGGCAGGCGAATATGCCGGTTTGACCTTATTTGCGGTTTCCAATGTCGTCATGACTTTGGCTTTTGTTTTCTTGGCAGGCGTGGTTTATTTCATCTTGCCATTGGCAGGTGCGGTTTTTGCATGGGCGGCCTTGTTGAAAATTTATGCCTTGAAACCGATTTATTGGTTTGTTTTGCAGGGCGTGTTGATGCTGGTGTTTTATCTGCACCGCGTGGTCGTGTGCAAGCAGTCGGCGGCTTTGTTTAGTACGACTCAGCTGCAAATGGGTTGGCTGGTTGCGGTTATCATGCAGGCTGTGGTTGCCATGGCTTTGATTTTTGAACGGGGCGGATATTAATTTATCCAAACTAAAAGTTATAATGAAAGAAATTTTCGATATTGGTTTTTCAGACGGCCTGAGTTTAATATGCAGGCTATATCACATCTAAATCTGGAGCAGGAAATGAAAATTGCAAATAATATTACCGAGCTGATCGGCAACACCCCTTTGGTGAAATTGAACCGTCTGACCGAGGGTTTGAAAGCGCAAATCGCTGTTAAACTTGAATTTTTCAATCCGGGCAGCAGCGTGAAAGACCGTATTGCCGAAGCCATGATTGAAGCGGCGGAGCAAGCCGGTAAAATCAATAAAGATACCGTTATCGTTGAGGCGACCAGCGGCAATACCGGTATCGGTTTGGCAATGGTATGTGCGGCCCGCGGTTATAAATTGGCGATTACTATGCCTGAAAGCATGAGTAAAGAACGCAAAATGCTGCTGCGTGCATTCGGTGCAGAGCTGATTTTGACACCGGCTGCCGAAGGTATGGCAGGCGCTATCGCTAAAGCCCAGTCTTTGGTGGACGAACATCCAGATACTTACTTTATGCCGCGCCAATTTGATAACGAGGCCAATCCTGAAGTTCACCGCAAAACTACTGCCGAAGAAATTTGGCGTGATACAGACGGCCAAGTTGATATTTTCGTGGCCGGTGTGGGTACAGGCGGCACGATTACCGGCGTAGGTGAAGTATTGAAAAAACACAAACCCGAAGTTCAAATCGTGGCTGTTGAGCCTGAAGCTTCCCCGGTATTGAGTGGTGGTGAAAAAGGCCCGCATCCGATTCAAGGTTTGGGCGCAGGCTTTATCCCCAGCGTTTTGAATACGACTATTTACGACAGCATTGTCAAAGCACCTAACGAAGCAGCGTTTGAAACTGCGCGCGCTATGGCTGAGAAAGAGGGCATTCTGGTAGGTATTTCTTCCGGTGCCGCAGTATGGAGCGCATTGCAACTGGCTAAAAAACCTGAAAACGAAGGCAAGCTGATTGTTGTCTTGTTGCCATCGTATGGCGAACGCTATCTTTCTACGCCTCTGTTTGCCGATTTGACATAATATAGGATTGTTGTTAAAAGGCCGTTTTCAGACGGCCTTTTTTGCGTATGGGCTTGAGATATCGTATGAAATCTGTTGTAATTCAGTTAATGAGCTTTGAATACCGTTATTCAAAAGTTGGTTTCTTCAACGAATCATGCTTATAATGCGCATTATGAAAAAATACATTCTTCCTATCCTTGCTGTGGCGGCACTTGCCGGTTGTGAATCGATTTATGTTCCAACATTGAAAGAAGTGCCAGTTCGACCAACCAACGTCAAGAAACCTAAGGCTGATTCACAAGTTTCAGCTACCAGTTATCATTTGGCTCCTTCGCATTGGGCAGATGTTTCCAAGATTCATGATGAAGCACGTCGCTTGAGTACCCAAGTGAGCCAAGGTAGTCTGACCAAAGTTCAGGCTGCCCAATATTTGAACCGCTTCCGTATCCAACAAGTGGGACGCAACTCCGTCGATGACAGTATGTACGAAGTTTATCTGCGTTCTGCCGTTGACAGCCAACGTGGTGAAATTACTACCGAGCAATCCAAACAGTACATTCAAGGTGCTTTGCGCGGTTGGCAGCAACGTTGGAAAAACATGGATACCAAGCCAAGCAATCCTGCGTTTACCAACTTCCTGATGGAAGTTATGGGTATGCAGCCTTTGAAATAAAAAAGTCATAAACCGAGAAGGCCGTCTGAATATTCAGACGGCCTTCTTCTCATATTTATATATGTGTAGTCGAATTGTATCCAATTAAGAACCAAACAGCTTGTCAGCCGCTTGACGGGCTTTTTCTTGAATATCTTCGGTCAGATAGTTTTTCATCTGAGAATAAACCAATGCAATGACGGCAATGTCGTCACTGAAACCAAATGGAATCAGCAGGTCGGGAATGCTGTCGATGGGGCTGAGAAAATAAACCAGTGCACCGACAATAATCATTTTGGCCCGTTTGGGCGTGTGTTCGGATTCCCAAAGGTAATAAAGTGCATAAAGCTGTCGGACGACAGGTTTGCCCAGGCGGCCGGCAAAGCGTCCGAGTTTTTTCATAAAACCGGATGTGTCCAAGTTTCGACGGCGGAAGGAGGGGATATAGTCTTCCGGATCGGGTGTGTTTTGATGAGGGGAGTGTGTCATGATGCAGCTTCCTTATAAGGTATGGAAACATTGTTGGTGTTGTGCTGTATTTTAGTCCATCTAGAGATGGATGAAATGTCTTTGAATGTATAACTATGTAAGAGTAGTGATGATAATGCAATGGTAATAAGTTAAGAACGGCTTATGCCTTTGTAAAGATTAGGTATCAAGAGTGAGAATTTATCTCACAATAGATACAATTCTCAAATCATAATGATGTTATCGTAAGTGCTTTGATGGAGAGATGGCTTAATTGCAGGAAAGTAACAAAAAAGGCTAGTCACGCAAAAAAAAATCTAAGAATGATTGTTTGATTTTATTAGTCTTTTGGTAAAAATCATTAGAGCATTCATAAATTGCACTGTTCAAAATGAGATAAAACAGGTAAATTATGGTTTATGTAGCTTATTGTAGTGCTGAGCTATAGGTTTTGAGCTGATAATAAATCTAGAGGAACTGACCATGTCCGCCAAATCACGCCCGGTATTTTTGGAAATTCCGAATATCCGATTGCCCATACCGGGGATTGTATCTATTCTTCACCGTATCAGCGGCGTCGGCTTGTTTGTGATGCTGCCTGTTCTCTTGTATTTCTTCTCTGGAACGCTGGATCGCGAAGCGTCGTTTGAAGCATATCGTTCTGCTATCTCCAATCCGTTTGTGAAGCTGATCCTTATCGGTCTGTTGTGGGCATATCTGCACCACTTTTTCGCCGGTATCCGCTTTCTGTTTTTGGATGTACACAAAGGCTTGGAATTAAATACTGCCCGTGCTACTGCTAAAGTTGTATTTGCTTCTGCTTTGATTCTGACTGTCGTTTTGGGAGCTTTGTTATGGTAGAACGTAAATTGACAGGTGCGCATTACGGTTTGCGCGATTGGGCAATGCAACGTGCAACTGCGGTCATCATGTTGGTGTATACCGTGGTTCTTTTGGTTGTTTTGTTTACGTTGCCTAAAGAATATTCGGCATGGCAGGCATTTTTTGATCAGACTTGGGTGAAAGTATTTACCCAAGTGAGCTTCTTGGCCGTATTCCTGCATGCATGGGTAGGTATCCGCGATTTGTGGATGGACTACATTAAGCCTTTCGGCCTGCGTTTGTTTTTACAAGTTGCCACCATCGTCTGGTTGGTAGGCTGCTTGGTGTATTCAGTTAAAGTAATTTGGGGGTAAATATGGGTTTTCCTGTTCGCAAGTTTGATGCCGTGATTGTTGGCGGTGGTGGTGCAGGTTTACGCGCAGCCCTCCAATTGTCTAAATCCGGCCTGAATTGTGCTGTTTTGTCTAAAGTGTTTCCAACCCGTTCTCATACTGTAGCGGCTCAAGGCGGTATTTCTGCTTCATTGGGTAATGTGCAGGAAGACCGTTGGGATTGGCACATGTACGATACCGTGAAAGGTTCCGACTGGTTGGGTGATCAAGATGCGATTGAATTTATGTGTCGCGCAGCGCCTGAAGCCGTAATTGAGTTGGAACACATGGGTATGCCTTTCGACCGTGTGGAAAGCGGTAAAATCTACCAACGTCCTTTCGGCGGGCACACTGCCGAACACGGTAAACGTGCGGTAGAGCGTGCATGTGCGGTTGCTGACCGTACCGGTCATGCGATGTTGCATACTTTGTACCAACAAAACGTCCGTGCCAATACACAATTCTTTGTGGAATGGACGGCGCAAGATTTGATTCGTGATGAAAACGGCGACGTAGTCGGTGTAACCGCCATGGAAATGGAAACCGGCGAAGTTTATATTTTCCACGCTAAAGCTGTGATGTTTGCTACCGGTGGCGGCGGTCGTATTTATGCTTCTTCTACCAATGCTTATATGAATACCGGTGACGGTTTGGGTATTTGTGCCCGTGCGGGTATTCCGTTGGAAGACATGGAATTCTGGCAATTCCACCCGACTGGTGTAGCCGGTGCCGGTGTATTGATTACCGAGGGTGTACGCGGTGAGGGCGGTATTCTGCTGAATGCCGACGGCGAACGCTTTATGGAACGTTATGCGCCGACTGTAAAAGACTTGGCTTCCCGTGACGTGGTTTCCCGTGCGATGGCGATGGAAATTTACGAAGGTCGCGGTTGTGGTAAAAACAAAGACCACGTTTTGCTGAAAATCGACCATATCGGCGCAGAAAAAATTATGGAAAAACTGCCGGGCATCCGCGAGATTTCCATTCAGTTTGCCGGTATCGACCCGATTAAAGACCCGATTCCTGTTGTGCCGACTACTCACTATATGATGGGCGGTATTCCGACCAACTATCATGGCGAAGTTGTCGTTCCGCAAGGTGAGGATTACGAAGTACCTGTAAAAGGTCTGTATGCAGCAGGTGAGTGCGCTTGTGCTTCCGTACACGGTGCAAACCGCTTGGGTACTAACTCCCTGTTGGACTTGGTGGTATTCGGTAAAGCTGCCGGCGACAGCATGATTAAATTCATCAAAGAGCAAAGCGACTGGAAATCTCTGCCTGCTAATGCCGGTGAGTTGACCCGCCAACGTATCGAGCGTTTGGACAATCAAACCGGCGGCGAAAATGTTGATGCATTGCGTCGCGAACTGCAACGCTCCGTACAATTGCACGCTGGTGTGTTCCGTACCGATGAGATTCTGAGCAAAGGCGTTCGAGAAATAATGGCGATTGCAGAGCGCGTGAAACGTACTGAAATCAAAGACAAGAGCAAAGTGTGGAATACCGCGCGTATCGAAGCTTTGGAATTGGATAATCTGATTGAAGTAGCGAAAGCGACTTTGGTGTCCGCCGAAGCGCGTAAAGAATCGCGTGGCGCACACGCTTCAGACGACCATCCTGAGCGCGATGACGAAAACTGGATGAAACATACCCTGTATCATTCAGATACCAATACTTTGTCTTACAAACCGGTACATACCAAGCCTTTGAGCGTGGAATACATCAAACCGGCTAAACGCGTTTATTGATGAGGTTTCAGACGGCCTTTATCTAAAGGCCGTCTGAAACCTAACCATACCCACATTGAACTGCTTGAATTCATAATACAAAATCATTGGGCAGTTTATGAGAAAAGGAACACTTCTCATGGAAAAAATGAGTTTTGAAATTTACCGTTACAACCCGGACGTTGATGCCAAACCTTATATGCAACGTTACGAGTTGGAATTGGAACCAACCGACGTTAAACTTTTGGACGCTTTAGTGCGCCTGAAAGCGCAAGACGATACATTGTCTTTCCGCCGTTCTTGCCGCGAAGGTATTTGCGGTTCTGACGGTATGAACATCAACGGCAAAAACGGCTTGGCATGTCTGACCGATCTGCGCGGTTTGAAACAGCCGGTTAAAATCCGTCCTCTGCCAGGTCTGCCTGTTATCCGCGACCTGATTGTGGATATGACCCAATTCTTCAAGCAATATCACTCCATCAAACCTTACGTTGTCAACGATAACCCTATCGATGCGGACAAAGAGCGTCTGCAAACTCAGGAAGAGCGTAAAGAGTTGGACGGTTTGTACGAATGTATTTTGTGCGCCTGCTGTTCGACTGCCTGCCCGTCATTCTGGTGGAACCCTGATAAATTCGTTGGTCCGTCTGGCTTGCTGAATGCTTACCGCTTCATTGCGGATAGCCGTGATACCATTACTAACGAGCGTTTGGATAATCTGAACGACCCATACCGTTTGTTCCGTTGCCATACCATTATGAACTGCGTAGACGTATGTCCTAAACACTTGAATCCGACCCGAGCCATCGGTAAGATTAAAGAGATTATGTTGAAACGAGCCGTTTAAGAAATGATGGTTTTTGACGATATTGCCAAACGGAAAATCCGTTTTCAAACCCGCCGAGGATTGTTGGAATTGGACTTAATCTTCGGTAGGTTTATGGAAAAAGAATTCGAGCACCTGAGTGATCAGGAGTTGTCCGAATTTTCCGAAATCCTCGAATTTCAAGACCAAGAGTTGCTTGCCTTGATTAACGGACATTCGGCGACGGACAAGAAACACCTGATTCCCATGCTTGAAAAAATCAGACAGGCATGACGTGTTATAGAGCTTGTTTGTGATGCTAATCCGAACAAGCTCTTTCCGTACTGAGGCCGTCTGAAAAAAAGGACCGTGTCGCTTGGGCGGCAACGAAAGCCCCAACTTACAAAGGAGTTTAAGAATGTCTAAATCAGTCAAGCTCACCATCCCAAATCAAGAGACCTTGGAACTGCCAGTATTGGAAGCAAGTATCGGTCATGATGTGGTTGATATCCGCGCGTTGACAAAAAATACAGGTCTGTTTTCCTTCGATCCCGGATTCGTGTCAACTGCAAGTTGCGAATCCAAAATCACTTATATTGATGGCGATGAAGGTCTGTTGTATTACCGTGGTTATCCTATCGAGCAGCTGGCCGAAAAATCTGATTACTTAGAAGTTTGCTATCTGTTGATTTACGGCGAACTGCCAACCCCTGAACAGAAAAAAGAATTTGATGCCACAGTCAGCCGCCATACTATGCTGCATGAGCAGTTGACTTGGTTCTTCCGCGGTTTCCGTCGCGATGCGCATCCGATGGCGATGATGGTTGGCGTGGTTGGCGCTTTGTCTGCGTTCTACCAAGACAGCTTGGATATTGCCAATCCTGAGCACCGCAAAATTGCAATTTACCGCTTGATCTCCAAAATCCCGACAATTGCGGCAATGTGTTACCGTTATTCCAACGGTCTGCCGTTCAATTATCCAAAAAATAACCTTTCCTATGCTGAAAACTTCTTACACATGATGTTTGCGACACCATGTGAAGAATACAAACCTAATCCAGTATTGGCTCGCGCGCTCGACCGCATCTTTATTTTGCATGCTGACCACGAGCAAAACGCTTCTACTTCGACTGTACGTTTGGCCGGTTCTTCGGGCGCGAACCCATTTGCCTGTATCGCCGCCGGTATCGCCTGTCTGTGGGGTGCTTCACACGGCGGTGCAAACGAAGCTGTTTTGAAAATGCTGGACGAAATCGGCGATGTATCTAATGTTGCCGCATACATGGAAGGTGTGAAACAACGCAAATACCGTCTGATGGGCTTCGGTCACCGCGTATACCGCAATATGGACCCACGAGCCAACATCATGCGCGAAACCTGTTATGAAGTCTTGAAAGAATTAGGCTTGGAAGACAGTCCTAAATTCAAGCTGGCGATGGAATTGGAACAAATTGCACTGAAAGATCCATTCTTTGTTGAACGCAAGCTGTATCCAAACGTCGATTTCTACTCCGGTATCGTCTTGTCCGCATTGGGCATTCCAACTGAAATGTTTACCGTTATCTTCGCATTGTCGCGCAGTGTAGGTTGGATTTCTCATTGGCATGAAATGATTAGCGATCCGGCACTGAAAATCGGTCGCCCACGTCAACTGTATACCGGTGCAGAGCGTCGCGATTACGTTCCGGTAGATAAACGCTAATAGACAATACATTAATATATTGTTGAAAAGTCGTTTGAAAAAATCGAATTGCCGTTTTCAATGAGGTTGGTCGTAATTAATTAAGTTGATAGCAGGTAATTTGATTTGAAATAGGGTAGAATAAAGTGTCATTTCAGACGGCCTGAATTCCGTTCGGAGAACACGGGATTCTACCCTTTGTTTATATTTTAAAGAAAAGAGCTCACGCCATGATGGACGAAAAACTCAATTTCTCTTATCTGTTTGGTTCTAATGCGCCATACATCGAGGAGTTGTATGAAAAGTTTCTGGATAATCCGGAATCTGTCGATGAAAAATGGAAACAGTACTTTACCGATTTGAGTAAACAGCCGGGCGCAGTCGCTGTCGATGTTGCCCATACACCGATTCGTGAATCATTTGCCACTTTGGCTAAAAAGAAAATTGCCGCAGCCGTTGCAGGCGGTGTGGATGAGGCAATGATGAAAAAGCAAGTCAGCGTTTTGCGACTGATTTCTGCCTATCGTATCCAAGGCGTGGGTGCAGCCCAACTTGATCCGCTCAAACGTATTCCTCCTCAAAATATCGAAGCTCTCGATCCTAAATTCCACGGTCTGTCAGATGCCGATATGGCACTTCAATTCAATATGGGCGAGGGCGATTTTTCTGGTCAGAGCAAACTGCCTCTGTCCCAAATCATCAGCAACCTCAAACAAACCTACTGCGGCCATATCGCGGTAGAGTACATCTACATTCCAAATACCGAAGAGCGCCGCTGGGTTCGCAATTATTTTGAAAGCGTACTGTCTACGCCAAGCTACAACGTTGAACAAAAACGCCGTATCTTGAAAGAAATGACTGCCGCCGAAACTCTGGAACGTTACCTGCATACCAAATATGTTGGTCAAAAACGCTTTGGTGTAGAAGGCGGCGAAAGCGCGATTGCTGGTTTGAACTACCTGATTCAAAATGCCGGTAAAGACGGCGTGGAAGAAGTCATCATCGGTATGGCACACCGTGGCCGTCTGAATGTTTTGGTTAACATTTTGGGCAAAAAACCGGCTGATCTGTTTGCTGAATTCGAAGGCCGAGCCGAAATCAAATTGCCTAGCGGCGACGTAAAATACCACATGGGCTTCAGCTCCGACATCGCTACGCCACACGGCCCAATGCACGTTTCTTTGGCATTTAACCCGTCACACTTGGAAATCGTTAACCCAGTAGTGGAAGGTTCTGCACGCGCCAAACAAAAACGTTTGGGCGAAAACGGTCGCGATAAAGTCTTGCCAGTATTGATTCACGGTGACTCCGCATTTATTGGTTTGGGTGTTAACCAAGCAACATTCAACCTGTCTAAAACACGCGGTTATACCACAGGTGGTACTGTTCACATCGTGATCAACAACCAAATCGGCTTTACGACTTCCGATACCCGCGATACCCGTTCTACCGTACATTGTACCGATATCGCGAAAATGGTTTCTGCTCCGGTTATCCATGTGAACGGCGATGATCCTGAACGCGTTTGCTTTGCCATCCAAGCTGCCTTGGATTACCGCAAAAAATTCCATAAAGACATCGTGGTCGACGTTGTCTGCTACCGTAAATGGGGCCACAACGAGGGCGATGATCCGACCTTGACCCAACCGATGATGTACAAAAAAGTATCGCAACACCCAGGTGCGCGTGCTTTGTACACCGAGCAACTGATTGCCGAAGGCGTGGTAACTCAAGCTGAGGCTGACGGTTACATCCAAGCTTACCGTGATGCTTTGGACAAAGGCGAACATGTTGAGCAAACAACTTTGAGCAACTTCCAACGCACGCAAATCGATTGGAGTAAATACCAAGGCAAAGATTGGCGCGAACACATCGAAACCGGTTTGCCTGCCGCAGATATTGAGCGTCTTACTGAGAAGTTTACCGCCGTACCGGAAGGCTTTGCCCTGCATCCGACTGCAAAACGTGTGATTGAAGCGCGTAAAGCAATGGCATCAGGCAAACAAGCCATCGACTGGGGTATGGCCGAAACCTTGGCATACGCAAGCCTGCTGACTAAAGGCCATGGCGTGCGTATCTCCGGTGAGGACTCCGGTCGCGGTACATTCTCACACCGTCATGCAGTATTGCACGATCAAAACCGTGAAAAGTGGGACGACGGTACTTATGTTCCTCTGCGCCATATGGGCGAAGGCATGGGCGAGTTCCTGGTTATCGACTCCATTTTGAACGAAGAAGCTGTGATGGCGTTTGAGTACGGCTTTGCCTGCTCCGCTCCTGACAAGCTGACCATTTGGGAAGCTCAATTTGGTGACTTCGCCAACGGCGCACAAGTGACTATTGACCAATTCCTGTCTTCAGGCGAAACCAAATGGGGTCGTTTGTGCGGTCTGACCACCATCCTGCCGCACGGCTACGACGGTCAAGGTCCTGAACACTCTTCTGCACGCGTAGAACGTTGGTTGCAACTGTGTTCTGAGAACAATATGCAAGTCATCATGCCGTCTGAAGCGTCGCAAATGTTCCACATCTTGCAACGTCAAGTCTTGGGTTCATACCGCAAACCGCTGGTGATTTTCATGTCCAAACGCCTGTTGCGCTTCAAAGGTGCAATGAGCCCACTGGAAAACTTCACCGAAGGTTCGACTTTCCGTCCGGTTATCGACGATACAGCCGAACGCGCAAGCAACGACAGCGTGAAACGCGTGGTATTGTGTGCCGGTCAGGTTTACTATGACTTGGAAGCTGGCCGTGCCGAGCGTAAACTAGAAGATGATGTTGCTATCGTCCGCGTTGAGCAGCTGTATCCATTCCCATACGACGAGGTTAAAGCTGAACTGGCGAAATATCCGAACGCAAAATCTGTGGTTTGGGCGCAAGAAGAGCCGAAAAACCAAGGTGCGTTCTACCAAATCCGCCACCGCATCGAAGACGTTATCAGCGAAGAGCAAAAACTGTCTTATGCCGGTCGTCCAAGCAGCGCATCGCCTGCAGTGGGCTACTCAAGCAAACACATTGCTCAATTGAAACAATTGGTTGAAGACGCTTTGGCGTTGTAAACCAAGTGGCATTCCGTCTGAGGCTGCTCAGGCGGAATGCCCATATGCAGAATTAAAAACACACAACAGGCCATCTGAAAGGGCCATTGGAGACACAAAATGATTATTGATGTAAAAGTACCTATGCTGTCTGAAAGCGTATCTGAAGGCACGCTCTTGGAATGGAAGAAAAAAGTTGGCGAAGCAGTTGCCCGTGACGAAATCCTGATCGATATCGAAACTGACAAAGTGGTTTTGGAAGTACCTTCTCCGCAAGCCGGCGTATTGGTTGAAATCGTAGCGCAAGACGGTGAGACCGTTGTTGCCGACCAAGTTTTGGCACGTATCGATACAGCTGCTACTGCCGCTGCTGAAGCACCTGCAGCCGCTCCTGCCGAAGCAGCCCCGGCCGCTGCTCCTGCTGCTGCACAAAACAACGCCGCTATGCCTGCCGCCGCCAAACTGGCTGCCGAGACCGGTGTTGACGTGAACGCATTGCAAGGTTCCGGCCGTGACGGTCGCGTATTGAAAGAAGACGTACAAAATGCCGCTGCCAAACCTGCCGCAGCCGCTGCTCCTGCCGTTGCACTTCCTGCCGGCGCGCGTCCTGAAGAACGCGTACCAATGAGCCGCCTGCGAGCCCGTGTTGCAGAACGCCTCCTGGCTTCTCAACAAGAAAACGCTATTTTGACTACATTCAATGAAGTCAACATGAAACCAATCATGGACTTGCGTGCGAAGTACAAAGATAAATTCGAGAAAGAACACGGCGTAAAACTGGGCTTTATGTCCTTCTTCGTTAAAGCCGCTGTTGCCGCCCTGAAAAAATACCCAGTTGTGAATGCTTCTGTTGACGGTAAAGACATCGTTTACCACGGCTACTTCGACATCGGTATTGCAATTGGCAGCCCACGCGGTTTGGTTGTACCAATCCTGCGCGATGCCGACCAAATGAGTATTGCCGACATCGAACAAGCAATTGTTGATTACGCGAAAAAAGCCAAAGACGGCAAAATCGCTATCGAAGATTTGACCGGCGGTACATTCAGTATTACCAATGGCGGTACTTTCGGTTCTATGATGTCTACCCCAATCATTAACCCACCTCAATCTGCGATTTTGGGTATGCACGCCACTAAAGAGCGCGCTGTGGTTGAAAACGGCCAAGTTGTTGTCCGTCCAATGATGTATCTGGCTCTGTCTTACGACCACCGTATCATCGACGGCCGCGAAGCTGTATTGACCTTGGTAGCCATTAAAGACGCGTTGGAAGACCCAGCTCGCCTGTTGTTGGATCTGTAATCGTTTCAGACGGCCTTTTATTTATTAATGAAAAGGCCGTCTGAATTTTTATTTAGATGTAGCGTAATGTAGTATCGTGCTACAATAGGCTCAACAAACGATTGAGGCCGTCTGAAACATTTGATTCGAATGAATCGGCAGATATGGACTTTCAGACGGCCTTTTCTTAAAACCATCAAAACGCAGTCATTCAAAATAAAAAAGAAACAAAAAGTATCGTTTTTATTTTGAGATACTGCTAAAAGCAAAGGATGACACGATGTCTCAATATGATGTAGTAGTGATTGGTGCAGGCCCGGGCGGATACGTTGCCGCCATCCGTGCCGCGCAACTGGGTTTCAAAACCGCTTGCGTTGACGCAGGCGTTAACAAAGCAGGCAATGCCCCTGCATTGGGTGGTACTTGCTTGAACGTAGGCTGTATCCCTTCCAAAGCCCTGTTGCAATCCAGCGAACATTTCCACGCTGCGCAACACGATTTTGCCGAACACGGTATCACTGTCGGCAACGTAAAATTCGACGCGGCCAAAATGATTGAGCGCAAAGATGCCATCGTGACCAAGCTGACCGGCGGCGTGAAATTCCTGTTCCAAAAAAACAAAGTAACCAGCCTGTTCGGTACTGCTTCCTTTGCCGGTAAAAATGGCGATGCTTACCAAATCGAAGTTGATAACAAAGGCGAGAAAACCGTTATCGAAGCCAAACACGTCATCGTAGCGACCGGTTCCGTACCGCGTCCGCTGCCACAAGTCGCTATCGACAACGTGAACGTTTTGGACAACGAAGGCGCATTGAACCTGACCGAAGTGCCTGCTAAACTCGGCGTGATCGGTTCCGGCGTGATTGGTTTGGAAATGGGTTCCGTATGGAACCGCGTGGGTGCAGAAGTTACCATTCTTGAAGCCGCCCCGACCTTCTTGGCTGCCGCCGACCAACAAATCGCCAAAGAAGCCTTCAAATACTTCACTAAAGAGCAAGGCTTGAGCATTGAATTGGGCGTGAAAATCGGCGACATCAAATCTGAAGGCAAAGGCGTTTCCGTTGCTTACGAAACAGCTGCTGGTGAAGCCAAAACCGAAGTATTCGACAAACTGATCGTTGCCATCGGCCGTATTCCAAACACCAAAGGCCTGAACGTCGAAGCCGTAGGCTTGGAAAAAGACGAACGAGGCTTTATCAAAGTAGATGGCGAATGCCGTACCAACCTGCCTAACGTATGGGCAATCGGCGATGTGGTCCGCGGCCCGATGTTGGCACACAAAGCCAGCGACGAAGGCGTTGCCGTTGCCGAGCGCATTGCAGGTCAAAAACCGCATATCGACTTCAACAACGTACCGTTTGTTATTTACACCGACCCTGAAATCGCTTGGGTGGGTAAAACCGAAGAGCAGCTCAAAGCCGAAGGCGTGGAGTACAAAAAAGGTACTTCAGGTTTCGGTGCAAACGGTCGCGCATTGGCAATGGGCAAAGCCAAAGGTACGGTTAAAGTGTTGGCAGATGCCAAAACCGACCGCATCTTGGGCGTACACATGATCGGCCCGGTTGTCAGTGAATTGGTTACCGAAGGCGTGACTGCGCTCGAATTCTTCGCCAGCAGCGAAGACATCGCCCGCATTATCCATGCACACCCGACCTTGTCCGAAGTGGTGCATGAAGCTGCATTGGCGGCCGACAAACGCGCTTTGCACGGTTGATAGACATTGAGGCCGTCTGAAACTTTTCAGACGGCCTTAAGGCTTTCGATAAATTGAATGTTCCGAGAGCTTCGTTTTCTGATTTATAATTCCATCAGACAAACAAACAGCATTTACATTCATTATGAACAAAGAAATAGTCGGTATTTTCTTTATACCGATGGGCATCATCAGCATGTGTATGGCTGCATTGTGGCAGATGTATGTGATGATGACCGAAACTTATACGCTCAACCGTTTCAAAGATAAAGAATTGGTTTGGCGCGTGGCATTGTTGTTTATCAGTTTCAGCCTTGCCGTTTATCTGCTCTGCCCGAATTCGCGTAAAAAAGGCATCGTCTTTTTTATTCTCGGAGGAGGCGGTGCAGCCATGTATCTGCTGGCGCGGATGTGGCTGCCCTTCAGTAAATAGTAGGGCCGTCTGAAAATATGGGATTGGCCGCAGGGCGATTCCTAAAACCCACTCACCTTAAGGAGAAATCCATGAATTTACACGAGTATCAGGCTAAAGAACTGCTGGCTAGCTACGGTTTGCCCGTACAAGGCGGCATTTTGGCACACAACGGCGAAGAAGCCGCTGCAGCTTACGACAAATTGGGCGGCAAATTCGCTGTTGTCAAAGCACAAGTACACGCCGGCGGCCGCGGTAAAGCGGGCGGCGTAAAAGTCGTTAAAAGCCGCGAAGAAGCTAAAGAAGTGGCTGAAAGCCTGATTGGCACCAACTTGGTAACTTACCAAACCGATGCCAACGGCCAACCTGTCAACAGCGTTTTGGTTTGCGAAGACATGTATCCTGTTCAAACCGAGCTGTACTTGGGCGCAGTGGTTGACCGTTCTACCCGCCGCGTTACATTCATGGCTTCTACCGAAGGTGGCGTGGAAATCGAAAAAGTTGCTGCCGAAACTCCAGAAAAAATCTTCAAAGTAACCGTTGATCCGCTGGTCGGCCTGCAACCTTGCCAAGCTCGTGAAGTTGCCTTCCAACTGGGCTTGAAAGACAAACAAATCAACGAGTTCGTCAAACTGATGACCGGTGCGTACAAAGCGTTTGTCGAAAACGACTTCGCACTGTTTGAAGTAAACCCATTGGCAGTTCGCGAAAACGGCGCACTGGCTTGCGTGGACGGCAAAATCGGTATCGACAGCAACGCGCTCTACCGCCTGCCAAAAATCGCTGAATTGCGCGACAAATCTCAAGAAAACGAACGTGAGCTGAAAGCTTCCGAATTCGACCTGAACTATGTTGCCCTGGAAGGCAACATCGGCTGTATGGTTAACGGTGCCGGTTTGGCGATGGCCACTATGGACATCATCAAACTCAAAGGCGGTCAACCTGCCAACTTCTTGGACGTTGGCGGCGGCGCAACCAAAGATCGCGTGGTTGAAGCGTTCAAACTGATTTTGGAAGACAAATCCGTTAAAGGCGTATTGATCAACATCTTCGGCGGTATCGTACGTTGCGACATGATTGCGGAAGCCATCGTGGCAGCCGTTAAAGAAATCAACGTCAACGTTCCTGTCGTTGTTCGTTTGGAAGGTAACAACGCCGAACTCGGCGCGAAAATCCTGAACGAATCAGGTCTGAAACTGACTTCTGCAGACGGCCTGAATGACGCAGCCGAAAAAATTGTTGCAGCCGTAAACGCCTAAGGAGAAAAGAATGAGCGTATTGATTAATAAAGACACCAAAGTATTGGTTCAAGGTTTCACCGGTAAAAACGGTACTTTCCACTCCGAACAAGCTCTGGCTTACGGCACTAAAGTTGTTGGCGGCGTTACCCCAGGCAAAGGCGGTCAAACCCACCTGGATCTGCCTGTATTCAACACCATGAAAGAAGCCGTTAAAGAAACCGGCGCGGACGCATCTGTAATTTACGTCCCAGCTCCGTTTGTTTTGGACTCTATCGTTGAAGCCGTTGATTCAGGCGTAGGCTTGGTCGTTGTGATTACCGAAGGCGTACCAACTCTGGACATGCTCAAAGCCAAACGTTACTTGGAAACCAACGGCAACGGTACCCGCTTGGTCGGCCCTAACTGCCCGGGCGTGATTACTCCGGGCGAGTGCAAAATCGGTATTATGCCGGGCCACATCCATACTCCGGGCCGCATCGGTATTATTTCCCGTTCCGGTACATTGACTTACGAAGCTGTGGCACAAACCACCAAACTGGGCTTGGGTCAATCAACCTGTATCGGTATCGGCGGCGACCCGATTCCTGGTATGAACCAAATCGACGCACTGAAACTCTTCCAAGAAGACCCAGATACCGACGCCATCATCATGATCGGTGAAATCGGCGGTACTGCGGAAGAAGAAGCAGCCGAATACATCCAATCCAACGTAACCAAACCTGTTGTAGGTTACATTGCTGGTGTTACCGCTCCTAAAGGCAAACGTATGGGCCACGCCGGTGCGATTATCTCTGGTGGTAAAGGTACTGCCGAAGAAAAATTCGCCGCTTTTGAAAAAGCCGGTATCGCTTACACCCGCAGCCCTGCCGAGCTGGGCACTACCATGCTGGAAGTGTTGAAAGCAAAAGGTTTGGCATAAGACTTAAGTCTTTAAGCTGAATTGAAAAGGCCGTCTGAAGTTTGAACTGGCCCCCAAATCTTGGACACTCATAAAAGCCTATTCAGGCACTTTGTGTAAGCTGGGTTCTATATGCGACAGGACTCAGCTTTTTCAATTTCAAACTGCAACGCTCCCGGTTGTAGT
>NZ_JBQCWU010000020.1:0-34351 GCF_051957095.1 Neisseria sp. P0020.S003
GATTACTACAACCGGGAGCGTTGCAGTTTGAAATTGAAAAAGCTGAGTCCTGTCGCATATAGAACCCAGCTTACACAAAGTGCCTGAATAGGCTTTTATGAGTGTCCAAGATTTGGGGGCCAGTTCAGTTTTCAGACGGCCTTGCTTTGAGTCTTACGGCTCGTTTGAATCAAACAGGCCTCGGCACGCATACAGCAGCCCGCCCGCCAATATGGCCAGACCCACCGCCGCCCAATACGCATCGGCATAGCCGACCGCCTTGGCCAGCCGCAGGGCGGCGAAACCGGCCGCGTAACTGCCGAGCAGGACGACGGAGAATTGCAGGCTGCTGTCGAGTGCGGCGGTGGCGCGGTCGGATTTGTCCATCACCAACGCCAGTATTACCGGCAGCAGCAGCGTGTAGCTCAGACTCAGGGCGATGATTTGCGCGGGCGGCAGCCAAGGGTGGACGCGGGCGAGCGCGTCGATGGCGGTCATGGACGCCAACAGCGGCAGTTGCAGCGCGTAGAGCAGGAACACGAGTTTGCGGCGCGGATAATTGCGCGAAAACCAGCCCGATAGCGGAGTAACAATCAGGCAGGCAACGGGAATACCCACCGCCAGAATCCCGCCCGTCTGTTTCGGGGAGAAGCCCAAATCCGCCAGCTTGGGCACAAAAGTCGCCGCCGCAAACGCATACGGTATGGCAACGGTAAACAGCAAAACCAGCTACCGCCAGCCCGTTTCAGGCTGCCTCCAAAAGGAGACCAGCCGTGCCGCCAATGCCGTCAAACCGCCTTGTGCCGTCGGGCTTTCTGGCTCACGGTAGCACAAGAGTTGCAGCAGCATCAGCAGGGTGAACGCCAGCATAAAGCCCGCCGCTGCCGTCTGCCCGTATTCCTGATACAGCCACAATACCAGCGCTCCGCCGATCATCTTGCCACCGCGCGCCGCCATCGTTTGAATCACGCCGCCGAAACCGCGTTCGCGGTGTGGCAGGACGATGCACGACAAGCCCAGCATCGCGCAGCCGTACACCGCCGACATTGCCGAGAGCAAAACGCAGCAGGCCAGAAGCAGCGGGAAATTCCGTGTCATGTCGGTGCAGGCCATCAGCCCGAACACCGCCGAAAGCCCCAGCGTCGCCGCCAGCAGCCAGCCGCGAAACCGTCCGAACCGCCCCGCCGGCCGCCGCTCCATCAGCGCGGCAAACAACACCTTCGCCGCTTCGATACCGCCGATTAAATGTATCCAGCTCAGTTGGTTCAGGCTGTAACCGTGGTTTTTCAAAATAGCGACCAGCGCGACCAGATAAAAACCGGTCAGCGTGAATTTGTAGGTGCTGCCGCCGATAAGCAGCAGCCAGTCGCGCGGGGCGGGGGATGCGGGGGTTTGCGGCATGGGTTGGTTTTCCTTGGGGCGGAGCATGTGAAGGTAAAGGCCGTCTGAAAATAAAAAAATCAAGCGTGTGCAGCCGATTTGCGGCCGAAAAACCGCTATCGGTGTTTGCAGTCTTTTTCAGACGGCCTTCAACGCTTCTTCCGCCTTTTGCAGGGCTGTTTGCTCGTCGGCTTCGACGATGTAGTTCACGCCCAGCGCGGGAGCGAGTTTGGACGATTGTTCGCGGAAGAACGCCAGTTGCGCCGCGTCGGGTTCGATGAGGAGCATGGCGGCGCAGCGTTCGGCGAGTTGCGGCCGGTGTGCCTTTATCCATTCGATGTAGGTTTTGCGGTCGGCAATGCGCTGTTCGTCACTCACCTGCCGCCGCATGGGGGTGCAGACGGTGGCGAAGCGGCGGTTTTGGTCTAACAGGGTTTTGAATTCGGCCAGCCAGTCGGCGAAGTCGGCGACGTAGGTCAGGTCGGTCAGGTAGATGGTGCCTTCGGGCAGGGTTTTGGCGGGGGTGAAGTAGTGCATGGGATTCCTTTGGATGTTTTTGGGGAGCAGGCGCAGGTTGGATATTGATGATTAGACTTCTTGTGCCGTCATTAGCTTACGCAAGTCCGCTTCGCTACCCCCGTACAGGCGAGAATCCAAACCTATCCGTATAGAAACTTATCGGATAAAGAAGTACCTTCGAGGCTTCATTCTGGATTCCCGCCTGCGCGGGAATGACGATAATCGGTTGTTACGGCCGTTTCAGACGACCTGCGTTATTCCAGTAACCGTAGGTAGGGCATTGATCCCCGACCTACGATAGTTTCAGACGGCCTCCATCATTTCAGCCCCGCCTAAAACTTCCATTCCGCGCTCACGCCTACGCTTCTGGGGCGTTGGTAGAGTGCATCTTGGCGGTCGGCGCTGGAAATGAATATGGGGTGGCGGCGGTTGAACACGTTATCGGCATAGAGCGAGACGTGGCCTTGTTTGAAGTTGTAGGCGGTGTAGAGGTTGACTTGGTTGTATGCGCCGATTTTGCCTGATTCGGCATTGTTGGCAGCGGAGTAGTAGCCGCCGTAGAAGCGCACGTCGCCGCCGGCTTCCCAGCCTTTGTC
Organism: Neisseria sp. P0020.S003; assembly: GCF_051957095.1. Taxonomy (NCBI): domain Bacteria; kingdom Pseudomonadati; phylum Pseudomonadota; class Betaproteobacteria; order Neisseriales; family Neisseriaceae; genus Neisseria; species Neisseria sp. P0020.S003. The sequence continues at coordinate 2,475 of NZ_JBQCWU010000020.1, forward strand.
GTTCAGGTATTTCACGCCGATGTTGGCGGTGTATTTGGGCGCGCGGCCGAGTTTGTTGCCTTCGATGCCAGTGTCGGGATAGCTTTTAATTTTGGTGTTGAGTAGCCCCAGTCCGGTGGTGAGTTTCAGGCTGTCGGTTGCCTGCCAGTCGGCGGCGAGTTCTGCACCGTAGGTGTGGACTCTTTTGGCGTTGCGGATGACGACGGAGTTGGTGCCGAGATAGAAGGGGAGCTGCATGTCGCGGTAGTGGTTCAGGAACAGGTTGCCGGAGAGTTGCAGGCGGCGGTCTGCGCTGCGCCAGCGGGTGTACCACTCGTAGTTGTTCACATATTCGGGCTCATAAGTGTAGGTTACAACGGGGCGGCCGAAGGTGATGCCCGCGCCGCCGGGGTTGTAGCCGCGCGCGGCTTTGATGCCGCTGACCCATTGGTCGGTGGGTTTGAAGGCAATGTCGATTTTGGGCAGGAACACAGTCTGGCCTTTGTCTAAATCAAGGTGCAGTGCGCCGCTGCCGCCGCTTCGTTTGTGCGTTTCTTTTTCGAGGCGTGCGGAAGCCGTGATGTCCCATTTTTCGCTGGGGCTGTATGTGGTTTCGGCAAACAGGGCGCGCACGCTGTTGCGGTCGTCAAAGGTGTTGCGGCCGCCGACGCTGCGGATATCCACCCATTCGTCTTGTTTGCTGCGGAAGTAGTGCAGTCCGGCAAGGCCTTTCAGACGGCCTTTGTTGGAAAAATGCAATACTGGCTCCCATTGCAGTTCGCGGCCTTTGAGTTCGGCGGGCACGCCTTGCGGGCTGACGGTCATCGGCAGGTGCAGCCGCTCGTTGTGGTAGCGGCCGTAAACCAGTTTGTTTTCCAGTTTCAGATAGTCGTTAAGCTGCCACGATACGTCCCAGATGCCTGATGTCGAGCCGGTTACGAACACGGGCTTTTCTTTTAAAAAACGGCGGCTGGCGGTGTTGCCCATGATTTCGTTTTGCGGCGCGCGCGAACGGATGTGGTTCAGCGTCAGGCGGCTGTAAAAATCGGGATGGTTTTCGGGCGTGAGCAGGAGTTTGAAGCGCACGTTGGTGTTTTCCACACGGCGCGGGTTGCCGGTCGGCTCATAGGACACGAACGGCTCGTAGCTTTCGCGCTGCTGCCGTTCCGCGCTCAAGCGGAAGGCAAGGTTGTTTTTCACAATCGGACCGGACACTACGCCGGCGATGTTGCGCGTTTTTTGGTTGCCCAAACCCAAGCGCAGCGCGCCTTCCCATTCGTCGGTCGGGTCTTTGGAACGCATCACCACCGCGCCCGCCACCGCGTTCTGCCCGCGCACATGGCTTTGCGGCCCGCGCAAGACTTCCACCTGCTGCATGTCCCACAGCGACTGCGTGCCGAAGGCATATTCGTTGTAAGTGGCGGATCGGCCGTCTATGGACAGGTTCAGGCGCGGCCGCGTGCCCGCGAAAAACGCCACTGCGCCGGTGGCGGGGCCGGAGCCGTCCACGCCGCGCACGGTCGGCAAATCGTTGCCGCTGCCCAAGTCTACCGTGTTCACGGTCTGTTTGAGCAGGTCGGTTGCGGAAAGATTGTGGCCGCTGCGGTCGATGTTCGGCGCGGTGAAAACGCGGTTGGACGTGGCGGTTTCAAAGCCGCTGCGGTTGGTGCGTTCGCCGGTGACGACGACTTCTTCCAACTGCACTTGTTCCGCATCTTGCGCCGCATCAGCGGCATAAATCCATTCGGAGGCGAAAGCGGCGGCAAGCAGCAGCGGCAGGCGGCGGAGGGCGGGTTTCTGCATTTCCTTATCCTTTCAGACGGCATACGTCGGGGCGGATTGAACATCAGGCAATCCAACCGTTCCGACAGTATGCAAATATTTGTTGTTTACACATTTACATAAAACAAACTATTAATGTAAAGTATAAAAAACAAAAAACAGGAATGCAAGTGTTTATCATTCACTTTACATCCCCCCTTTTTATAGTGAACCATCTAAAAAACAATTCCCTCTCCCGTTCGGCGGGAGAAGGTTGGGGGAGGGCGATTCTGCGGCCTTTATGAATTTGGCTTGCTAAGCATCCGACAGCCCTCATCCATAGGGTGGAGCGGAGGGATAAGGAAAGAGGCCGTCTGAAACGCCGCTGTATTGCCATTGCCGCCGTGGGGAAATATGATGAGTATCCGACTTGCGGATAACTTTAATAAAAACCCTTTATGAACAAAATTAAAAGCTTCCTACCGTCATGACCGCCAGCAAACAACAAACCATCGCCGACACCGCCCGCCGCCTGTTCCGCGAACACGGCTTTGCCGCCGTATCCGTAGGCGGAATCTGTGCCGAGGCCGCCGTCAGCCGCGTTACCTTTTACAAATATTACAGCGGCAAAAACGCGCTCTTGCAGGAAATCGTTACCGAACAGAAAAACCGCGTCCGTGCCGAATTTGAGGCGCTGCTTGCACGGCAATGCAACCTGCGCGAAGCCGCCGAAGCCGTGTTCGCCCTACAAAAACAATCGTTTGAAGAACTCTATTCCGCCGCCTTCCTGCGCGACATCGAAGAAAACACCAATTTGGAGCTGGAGCGGTTTTTCCATGAGTTGAACGAAGAAAAATACGCCTTTATGCGCGGTTTCTTTCATACCCTGCAACAACGCCGCCTGATTCAGCCCGATTTGCCGGTGGAACTCATCGACCTGTTCATCCGACAGGCAGATATATTGATGCGCCACCCGCAATTGGCCGCGCTTTATGCCGCTGCGCCGCAAAAGCTGCCGCAGGATATATTGGGATTGCTGCTGCACGGTTTGGCGGGGGAAGAAGGAAGGAACGAGTGAGGAGATTGATTTTTTGGGGAAGATGAAAGGGATTTGCTGAATTTCTCATAAAACGTCGTCTGAAAACGAATTGTCGATTTTCAGACGACGTTTTAATCCTGTCTGAACTGCTGGAACTGATTAACCGCCAACTGACCGAAAAAAAACCTAAAAATAGAGAAAGCATCCGCCACCGTCATTGACGCCACCATTATCCAGACCGCCGGCAGCAAACAGCGTCAGGCCATAGAAGTCGATGAAGAAGGACAAGTTAGTGGCCAAACCACACTGAGCAAAAATAAAGATGCCCGTTGGACAAAGAAAAACGGCATCTACAAACTCGGTTACAAACAACATACCCGCACCGATGCGGAAGACTATATCGAGAAACTGCACATCACCCTCGCCAATACCCATGAGTGCAAACACCTGTCGCCTTTGTTGGAAGGACTATCCAAAGGTACGACCGTCTATGCCGACAAAGGCTATGACAGTGCGAAAAACCGACAACATCTGAAAGAACACCAGTTGCAGGACGGCATTATGCGCAAAGCCCACCGCAACCGTCCGCTGACGGAAGCACAAACCAAACGTAACCGGTATTTATCGAAAACCCGTTATGTGGTCGAACAAAGCTTCGGTACGCTGCACCGTAAATTCCGCTATGCACGGGCAGCCTATTTTGGTCTGCTCAAAGTGAGTGCGCAAAGCCATCTGAAGGCGATGTGTTTGAAACTGTTGAAAGCGGCTAACAGGCTAAGTGCGCCTGTTAGCGCCTAAAAGGCGGCTCGGATGCCTGATTAATCAGGTATACAAGGATAATTAAGGGGGTATTTGAGTAGAATCAGTGGATATTTGAAACAAAAACAGTCGAAAACCTGTGTTTAGATTTCGGCTGTTGGAGGAAAGGCTTTTTTGCAAAGGTCTCAGGCTGTTAAAAAGGCCGTCTGAAACCCAAAATCAGGTTTCAGACGGCCTTTATTTATTTGCAGGTTTAGTTTTTCCGTGCGGTAACAAACTCGGCCAGTTGGCGCAGGCGCAGGGCTTTGTCGCCGAATGGTTCGATCAGGGCAACGGCTTCTGCAATCAGCGTTTCTGCGTAAGTACGCGCAGCGTGCAGGCCCATCAGTTTGACGTAGGTCGGTTTGTCGTTGTCCGAGTCTTTGCCGGCTGTTTTGCCCAAGGTGGCGGTATCGGCTTCGCAGTCCAATACATCGTCGATCACTTGGAAAGCCAGGCCCAATTTGGCGGCGTAGTGGTCTAAGGTTTGGATTTGCGCCGGTGTTAAGTCCGGGCAGGAAAGTGCACCTAAGGCTACGGCCGCGCGGATGAGTGCGCCGGTTTTGAGGCTGTGCATCTGTTCCAATTCGGCCTGATTCATGGCTTTGCCGACATTGGCAAGGTCGATGGCTTGTCCGCCCGCCATACCGAGGCTGCCGGATGCTTGGGCCAGTGTGGACAACATAGCAAGCTGGCGTTCGGCAGGCAGGCCGGTCGGACGGCTCAGTACATCAAAGGCTTGGGTTTGCAGCGCATCGCCGACCAAAAGGGCGGTTGCTTCATCGTATTGCACATGGCAGGTCGGTTTGCCGCGGCGCAGGCTGTCGTTGTCCATCGCCGGCATATCGTCGTGAACCAACGAATAGACGTGCACCATTTCGATGGCCGCCATCGCCTGCTCGACGGCATTTTGGTTTGCTTCGCCCAATTCGGACGCAGCAAGCACCAAGAGCGGGCGTAGCCGTTTGCCGCCGCCGAGGGTAACGTAACGCATGGCTTCATGCAGCGTGTGCGGCACTTGGCTTTCAGACGGCAAGAAATGCGCCAGCAGCAATTCGGTTTGCGCTTGGGCTTTTTGCTGCCATGTTTTGAGTTCATTCTCCGGGTTCAAGGTTCAACTCCTTCAGTTCGCCGGCATCCAAGATTTGCAGTTTCTGCTCGACTTCCGCCAATTTGGTTTGGCAGTATCTGACCAATTCGTTGCCTTCCTGATAGGCGGCCAAAGCGTCTTCCAGCGGCATTTCGCTGCTTTGCATGGCTTGGGTCAGGGTTTCGAGGCGGGATAAGGCTTCTTCAAAGGATTGGGGGGCGTTTTTTTTCATGGTTTGAAATGATGGGCAGAAAAGGGGAATTGTAGCATTTTTAGATGATGAAGGCCGTCTGAACAGGGATGAAAACGAAATCAAAGATTTCTGTTTCTGCGTTCAGACGGCCTTTTTTCAAACGGAATAACGTTATCAGCCCGGTAAAACGGCTTTTTGATAGTTGAGCGCGATAAACTGCTTCTCGGCATCCAATTCAGTGATTTTGAACAATGCCTGCGATTTTGGCAGTGCATCAAACGGAATACCGGTCGCGCGCGTTACCAGCGGCAGGCCTTCAATGCGGACGAGGTCTTCTTTGAGGATGGTGGCCGTTAGCTCGCTCGTGCCTTGCTGTTGCAGGTATACGAGGCTCCAGTAGGCTTCCATTTGGCGTTGGAAGTCGGCGTAGGCTGTATAGGCGGTATCAAAGTCGCGCAAGGCGGCGAAAAGCTCGGCATCGCTGTTTTGATACAGCGGCTCGGCAGTATCGTCGATCAGGCTGATCAGCTGTTTTTGGTTGATGTAGTCGGCGGCACGGCGCAGCGGCGAGGTAAACCAGCCGTAATGCTGCACGCCCATGCCGATGTGCGGCTCGGATTTGGTGCTCATGCGCACTTTGCCTGCCGGTTGGACACGGAAAAGGCCGGGCAGCTCGTTTTCGTCCAGCATTTGCGCCCAAGTACTATTGGCAAGAATCATCATCTCGCTGACCAGCGTATCGATAGGCGAACCGCGTTCGCGGCGGACGACGGATACGTTGCCTTCTTCATCCAATTCGATGCTGTAATCGTATTGCGGCGCACGGTCGGGCTCGTATTTGCCGCGTGCTTTTTGCAGGGCGATGGCAAATTGATAGAACCAAATCAGGTCTTGATGGTGGGCGAACATCATTTCGCCCGCTTCGTCCAAGCCGGTTTCGGCGTTGAAATGCGGCTCAATGGTTTGAATGCGCAGATTTTCGGCGATGTTGACGGCTTCGATTTTGCAGGTCGGTTCGCCGACATTGAACTCGCCGTCCACATCGAAATAAATGCTGACGGCAGGGTGGTATACGCCTGCATCAAGGCTGAACGCGGCAATCCAGTTTTCAGGCAGCATGGTGATTTTGCCGCCGGGGAAATAGACCGTGCTCAAGCGTTCCATGATGTTTTTTTCCATTTTGTCGCCTTGTTTAATGGCAAGCGACGGCGCGGCGATGTGGATGCCGACACGTTTCATGCCATTGCCCAAATCGGTCAGGCTTAAAGCATCGTCCACTTCGGTAGTCGATTCGTCGTCAATGGAAAAGGCGGTAACATCAGCCTTGGATAAGTCGGGCATTTCAGGAAGCGGAAGGTCGGGGAAGCCTGTTCCTTTGGGGAAGTATTTGATTTCAAACCCGTCTTGTAGGTATTGGGGAATGGACGTAATGCCGCCCGTTTTTTTCGCCAGTTCGTAGGCGGAGATTTTCAGCGCGTCGGCGGCTTTGGTAAAGGCTTTGTAGGTCAGCGACTGCTTATCGGGCGCGTGTAAGATGGTTTTCAAATCCGCCGCGATTTCAGACGGCATCTCGCCGCGTTTTAAGGCTTCCGCCCAAGCGTCGATTTGCGCGTCTTGCTGTTTTTTGCGTTCGATGGCGGCAAGCGCCTGTTTCAAAGTTTCTTCGGGCGCGGCTTTGAACACGCCTTTGGCTTTTTTGTAGAAATATATCGGCGCGGCGTAAAGCGCAATCAAAGTCGCCGCCAGCTCGGTTTTGGTCGGCGTGTGGCCGTAATATTCTTCGGCGATGGCTTCAGCGGTAAATTCCTCTTCGCCGCATACTTCCCACAATAAATCGGTGTCGATGTCCGCCGCCTGTGCCTGCGCGTTCTCCAAAAACGCCGCCATATCGCCGTCAAATTCGGCAAAGACATTGTTTGCCTTCACTTTGGTGCGTTTGCCGTGTTGGGTATCGACTTGGTAGGTGGCGTCGTTTTTTTGGACGATGGAGGCAACTTTGAATTGGCCAGACTCTTCGTAAAAGATATTCATTTTTTTAGGATTTTATGATTTGTAGGAAACGCGTGATTTTAGCAGATTTGCACAAGAAAGGCCGTCTGAAAAACATACTTTCAGACGGCCTGTTCAAACGGCGGATGATTAATACTGATATGCCGCCAGTTTGCGTTTGATTTCAGGCAGGGCGGCGCGTGCAGCCTGTTCGCCCAATTGGATGGCGCGTTGTTTTTGGTCGAAACCGCCAACCGAACCCAGCTCCAAAACCTGCGGTTTGATGACCACATTGGCTTGTCCCAATTCTTGGCGCAACGCAGTTTGACTCATTACGTTGAAGGTTTGGTCAAGATAGGAGAACATGCCTTGGTTGACGTTTTTGGCCGGACGGGCGGAAATATCGACGGCAATGATGAAGTTTGCGCCCAGTTTTTTCGCCGCGCTGACCGGTACGGGTTGCGACAGGCCGCCATCTACATATTTGCGGCTGCCGATGACAACAGGCTGGAATACGTTCGGAATCGAAGCGGAAGCGCGGACGGCTTGTCCGGCATTGCCCACGTTGAACACCACCGGTTTGCCGCTTTCAAAATCGGTCGCAACGGCGGCAAATTTGATGGGGAACTGCTGTATCGGACGGTTGCCGACTTTGCGGTTGATGTAGTTTTGCAGTTTTTCGCCTTTGATGAAGCCGCTGGTGGACAAGGTCAAATCCACCAAATCGGTTTTACCCAAAATTTCCGCTTCCAATTCGAGGCGGTCGGGCGACATTCCCGAAGCGTACATACTGCCGACAATCGAGCCGGCGGATGTACCGGTAACAATTTTGACCGGAATATTGTTTTCTTTCAAAACTTTAATAATACCGATATGGGCAAAGCCTTTGGACGCGCCGCCGCCCAAAGCCAGCGCAACCGTGGCTTTCGGTTTGGGTGCAGTATGTGAAACCGTATTTTGACCCTGCGTAGAAGGTTTGGATTGCGGCGCGTTGCCGCTCGGACAGGCAGCCAATACCAAGACGGACGAAGCGGCTAAAAACGTTTTGAATGTGGAAAAAAGTTTATTCATGTTCAGACAGCCTTTAATATGTCGAAAGGGTTATTTTACTCTGAAATTAAGTCGAAAGGCCGTCTGAAATCAGGTTTCAGACGGCCTTTTAAATCAAGCTTAAGCCAATTCGAGCTGTTTTTCCAAACTTTCGACCAGCTGGTCGTCCAAATTCAAAGCTTGGGACAAACGGCTCAGGAACACGATTTCCTTGCGCGACAAGTCCGCACAGACCAATCTGGCCGCCAGATAAGTTTCGGCTGCCAAAGCCTCGTCGCTGCCGACAGAAGCAGCAATTTGCTCGATAGAGGCCGGTTGCGCATATTCAGCCTGCAGCCATGCCGCCATTTCCGCATCGTTGCCGCTTTCACGCTCAATGGCCGCGCGTTCCGCATCGTCAATCAGGCCGTCTGAAGCCGCCGCCGCAATCATCGTTTGCAAAATCACACGGCTGTGGTTTTCACCAATCAGGCCGGCAGGTTGGAACGCACTTTGCGGCAATTCTTCCTGTTGGCGGTTTTGTTTCCAGTTTTGATAGCCTTTATAAGCCAGAAAACCCAAAGCAGCGACCGAGCCGGCCTTGACCAGCTTCTTCGTATTTTTCTTTTTCAACAGCATTGATGCCAAAGCACCCGTCAGTGCGCCGCCGCCGAAAGAATTGAGCGGGCTGTCCGCCACCGCTTTGCCGCCTTTTTGAGCCGCACCCAAAACCTGATTGAGCAACTGACTGAAATCCATAAAAAAATCTCCTGAAAACAAATACATTGCAAATATAGGGCAGAAACACCAAAAAACCAAGCCAAAGAAAGTTAAAAGGTGCAAACAAGTTTTCAGACGGCCATAGCCGACTTTCGGTACAATCACACCATTCCAAACAATAAACCCCATCATGACCGATACCGCCCAAATCATTACCAGCTATGGCCGCCGTTATATCGTCCGCACCCCCGACGGCCAAACATATGACGCCACCACCCGCAAAAAACGCGTTGATTTCGCCTGCGGCGACCAAGTCCGCATCAGCCCCATCAACGGCGAACAAGTCGTGATTGAAGACTACCTTCCGCGTGAAAGCCTGCTCTACCGCCAAGACGCGTGGAAAACCAAACTGATTGCCGCCAACGTTACCCAACTGCTCATCGTAACCGCCGCCAGCCCCTCACCCAGCGAAGCCCTGTTGCAACGCGCCCTCCTCGCGGCAGAAGCGGCCGGCATCGACGCCGTCATTGTCCTCAACAAAGCCGACCTCCCCGAAACCGCCCAATGGCGCGAGAAACTCAAATTCTACGAAACACTCGGCTATTTAGTGGTCGAAACCAACGCATTGGAACACGCCGACATCCTGCGTCCCATTTTAGAAGGGCAAACCAACATCCTGCTCGGACAAAGCGGCATGGGCAAGTCCACCCTGACCAACGCCCTACTCGGCAACCAAGCCGCCCGAACCGGCGACATTTCCACCGCGCTCGATTCCGGCAAACACACCACCACCCACGCCCAACTGTACGATTTAAACGCAGAAACCCGACTCATCGATTCCCCCGGCCTGCAAGAATTCGGCCTGCACCATCTCCAAGCCGCCGATTTATTGCAATACTTCCCCGACCTGCGCCACCTTATCGGCCAATGCCGTTTCCACAACTGCACCCACCGCGCCGAACCCGGCTGCTCCGTCAAAGCCGCTGCCGAATCAGGCGAAGCCAAACCCGAGCGTATCGAGTTTCTGCAACGCGTTACCGATGAATTGTTGAGATAAAGTTTTAACAAAAATAAGTGTTTGGATAAATAAAAAGGCCGTCTGAAAGTTTCAGACGGCCTTTTTTAAAGAATAACCAAATTTACCTTTCAACCGGTATCGCTACCTTAGCGGGAAAGAGAAGGTGCTTTTCGTGGCGGATTGATCATGAGAAGCACGGCTTCTTCAATTTGTTTGTCCTCCCGATCATGGAGTTCTACTGGAAACTTCAGACGCAACACTGTAATAATAGCGCCAACCGATAAGCCTGCATCATGAAGCAACTCAATTTCTTTAAGTACCGGTGCGGAAAGGTTTAACATGGTTTCTCCTTAAGATTTGATATAAGCCTTAGCCCACTTTATCCCCGGGCTGTGCGCCTGCGTCAACGTCGAGGAGCTTCAGTTTTCCCTCTGCCGTGGCGGCGGAGAGGATCATGCCTTCGGATACGCCGAATTTTGCCATTTTGCGCGGGGCGAAGTTGGCGACGGCAATGACCATGCGGCCGTTCAATTCGGCTGGATTTGGGTAAGACGCGGCGATGCCGGAGAAGATGATGCGTTTTTCAAAACCGAAATCGAGGTCGAATTTCAAAAGTTTGGTGCTGCCTTCGACGGCTTCGCAGTTCAATACTTTGGCGACGCGCATGTCGATTTTCATAAAGTCGTCAAAGCTGGCCTGTTCGGCGACTTTTTCGTATTTGCTCTCTTCGGCGGCAGGCGCGGCTGCGGCGGCGATGCTTTGTTTGTTGGCTTCGATCAAATCATCCACTTGTTTTTGCTCCACTCGTTGCATGAGGTGTTCGTATTTGTTGATGGCGTGTTCGCCCAATGTTTCGCGTGTATTTGTCCAAGTGATGGCTTCCAAATTCAGGAATTTGGCGGCGTTTTCGGCCACTTTCGGCAATACGGGGGCGAGGTAGGCGGTCAACATGGTAAAGGCGTTGATGAGCTCGCTGCATACTTCGTGCAGGCGTGCGTCTTGGCTTTCTTGTTTCGCCAGTTCCCAAGGTTTGTTGGCATCAACGTATTCGTTGACAATGTCTGCCAAGGCCATGATGTCGCGCAGGGCTTTGGCGTATTCGCGGCTTTCGTAGCATTCGGCAATGGCTTCGCTTTGTGCGGTCAGTTTTGCCAGCAATGCGCTGTCGGCCACGTCTTTCAGACGGCCTTCAAAGCGTTTGGCGATGAAACCTGAGGCGCGGGCGGCGATGTTGACGTATTTGCCGACGAGGTCGCTGTTGACGCGCGAGATAAAGTCTTGCAGGTTCAAATCGATGTCTTCGATTTTGCTGTTGAGTTTGGCGGCGATGTAGTAGCGCATCCACTCGGGGTTTAGGCCTTGTTCCAGATAGGATTTGGCGGTGATGAAGGTGCCGCGCGATTTGGACATTTTCTGTCCGTCCACGGTCAAAAAGCCGTGTGCGTACACGCCAGTCGGAGCGCGGTGGCCGGAGAAATGCAGCATGGCGGGCCAGAACAGGGCGTGGAAATAGAGGATGTCTTTGCCGATGAAGTGGTACATCTCGGTTTGGCTGTCGGCTTTGAAATATTCGTCGAAATCGATACCGATGCGGTCGCACAGGTTTTTAAACGACGCCATGTAGCCGACGGGCGCGTCCAGCCAGACGTAGAAGTATTTGCCCGGCGCGTCGGGGATTTCAAAACCGAAATATGGAGCGTCGCGGGAGATGTCCCAATCGGACAGGGTGGTTTCTTCGCCTTCGCCCAGCCATTCTTTCATTTTGTTGAGGGCTTCGGGTTGCAGATGGGGCTTGCCGTCGTGCGGGTTGTTGCCGGAAGTCCATGCTTTGAGGAAGTCGGCGCATTCGCCCAGTTTGAAGAAGAAGTGTTCAGATTCGCGCAATTCGGGTTTGGCACCGGAAACGGCGGAATACGGGTTGATCAGTTCGGTCGGGGAATAGGTCGTGCCGCAGACTTCGCAGTTGTCGCCGTATTGGTCTTGGGCGTGGCATTTCGGGCATTCGCCTTTAACGAAGCGGTCGGGCAGGAACATTTGTTTTTCAGGGTCGAAAAGCTGCTCGATGACGCGGCTCTCAATCTTGCCGTTAGCTTTCAGTGCGCGGTAAATGTCTTGGGAAAACTGTTTGTTTTCAGGGGAATGGGTGCTGTAATAATTGTCGTAGCCGATGTTGAAACCGGTAAAGTCGGCGAGGTGCTCTTCGCGCACTTTGGCAATCATGTCTTCAGGCGCAATGCCTTGTTTTTGAGCGGCAAGCATCACGGGTGTGCCGTGGGTGTCGTCGGCGCAGCAGTAGTAGCATTCGTGGCCGCGCAGTTTTTGGAAGCGTACCCAAACGTCGGTTTGGATGTGTTCGACCATGTGGCCGAGGTGGATGCTGCCGTTGGCATACGGCAGCGCGGAAGTGACAAGGATTTTGCGTGTCATGGTTTGTGCTTTTAAAAACAATGGATAAAGATGTCGGGAATTATACCGCAAAACAATACGCAAAGGCCGTCTGAAACCCGATTGCCGGTGTTTCAGACGGCCTTTTGAGACTTGGCAGAAAGATTGTTACCCAATGCTCATTCCACGCGATTGAGATTGTGCTAATTGTTTTTGTTGCTCTTCATATTCAGAGAGTTGTGCCGTTTGCTGGATTTGATTAAAGCTCTTTTCCACGGGAATAGATGAAGATAGTCCTATATCCATAGAGGCAAGATTTAATGTAGGATTTCGGTTCCCGATTAGATACTGGTCGTTTTTTACACTAAATAAAGTAAGATCAGTGATATTTTTTGACTGAGCCAAGGCGGTAAGTGCCATCGCGGAATTTTGCAGCTTTTCATCATCAATAGGCAGATTGTTTGTCTTATGATACGTCGTTAGGTGCACCATTGCAGTATTGAAGAGCTTTTGGGTTTCAGGCGAAATGTTTTGTAGTTTGCTAGCATTTATTTGTGGATCTAAAAAGGCGTATTGAGAACGATTCTGTTGTTCATAGGGATTTGAATACTGCGGTTGGTTTTCTGCAATAAAACGGTCTGCAAGATTGATATATTTTTCAAATTTATCAGGGGATTTGCGAATTTCTTCTTTTACATAATTGTTAAACCGCCCAATCATTGCCATATTATTTTCAGCTAGTTTATGAGCAGGGGATTTTGGGGATAAAACAGACAAACCATGTTCGTGCGTAAAATTGCTAACAGCATGAGAAGTATATAAATCTGATGCACTACCCCAATTACCCCAACTTGAAGGCATTCTGAAACCTGCATTGGCCAAAAATTTGTCATCTGACGGATCTTGTGTGTTAAAGCCGCCTTTACGCAGATTATCTACTTCGTTTTTTGTAGTATACAAAATACTCCTGCCTAAATGATTGCTTGCAGACGAGACATAGTCTCCACCCATGCGGTGATTGATGATTAATCTGTCTGCCAAAGGATTGATTGGGAGAGCTTCTTTCAAGCCTGCTGCACCAAAGGCATTGAAAGTTTCGGTACGGTGGCCATAACGATTACCACATAGTTGGGCAAGTGCTCCTCCTAGTGAATGACCTGTTTGATAGATTGAGGCATTCTTATATTTTCCGTTTTTTAATTTTTCGGCTTCTTGTGTCAATAATTTTGCATCGTTATATTGCGGGTTAGTATGATCTTTGACCATGCGCATATCGGCTTCTCGGTCTTGGCGTGTTTCAAACTCCGTACCTCTGTGGACGACTACTAACTCGTTGGTGTCTAAGCGACGGTAAATGGCACCAAAATAACCATTTTTGGGATTGTCACTGATTTTCTCGACAGCATATTTAATACCGTTTAAAGTTATTTCTTTATTTTTTTCGTTATCAAAAACTAGTTTTACTTCATCGTTTTTATCTTTCTTCCCATAAATGTGATCAGACAGCAGGGCAAAATCCTGACTATTCAATGCTCTCATTTTTCAACCTTTCTCAATATCAATTCAACTGAAAATTTATCTTCTGGAGCGACAACTAATCCACTCTTTATAGAGCTACCATCATCAGACCAACCATCTTCAAAATTCAAATCTTTTGCTATTGGAAAATTACTTTTCTGATATTCATGCTTAACGATTAATTCAGGATTTTGCGCAGTCAGTTTTTTTAAATCTTCTGAATCAATACGGACAATCAAAGCTGTTTCTCGCTTATCTTTTCCTGTTGGTTCCATTACTATGGCAGCACTTAAAAACTGCCATTTACATACGCCTTCCCCATAGTAATCTTCATCTAAAGGAGTATCCGAATAAAAGTCTGTAGCATATGTATTATTATCAATTTTAGTCAACTCCAGTTTTTTTCGGTATTGAGGCCACGTTGTCGCACCTACCCAACGATTGGTTACATATTTACAGTTTTCCGATTGGTAAAGTTCATCTCCCGTCACAATTTGGAAAGCTAGAGGCGCATCTTTAATTTTAACCACAGCTTGATAATGTTCTTTACGGTTTGGGTTAATTTTGACATCCTTTGGAGGAGCATCTCCTTTCGGCAGTTTATAGGTGGGGAAATCCGATTCTTTAAAGCCATATTCTTCGTACACGTTTTTCTCCTTGTTGCAGGCGGTTAATGATAAAGCGGCACAGAGACCGAATAGCAAGATAAAAGGTTTCATAAGGCTTCCTTCTACAATGAGATTTTGAATCTTGATTCAAAGTATACAGGAGTAATTCAAAGTATACAGGAGTATTTGTTGTTACTTTATTCTTTTTGTATTTTCTTTCAAATTTTGATAAATACGCTGTTTTAGAAATTCTGCGATGGTTGTCAATAAAAACGCTGTAAACCATAAATACAATCCTAATCCGTAAGTTGGTTTTGCATGTCCTCCTGCTTCATTCACAATTACTTCGTTTAAGGTAAATGTAAGTAGCGCCACAACCCATAATAATCCATGCAAAGTAAAGATAAATTTTTTTGCTTGCGGTCGGATAAGAGATATGAATATTAAAATGAACCAAATATAATTTGCATAAACAGCAAAATATCCAATGTGTCCTAAACCAGGTCCAAATATTGTTCCAATAATTAGAACAAAAAATCCCTCATATTGTCCTTCTTTTCCAAAAGTAAATACATTTTGAAATAAGGAACAAATCCAAATGAAAATGGCAATAAAGAAACATAGTTTATGGCCATAACGGGTTATCCGTTTCTTTGTTGTGTGTGATGAATCATTCATAATGTATATTGATTATATGGAGGATTAGTAGTGGATAATTATCGGCTTTTCTACTGCTTTAATGATGCTGTTTATATAAACCAGATTAATTTTGAAAAGATTGGAAGGTGGGTTTTCTGAGTGTTTACTAATCGAAAAATCCTATTTTTTATCTTATTACCTGCTTTTTATTTCACAAGTAGATAGGCCGTCTGAAAACAAGCATAGCGAGTTTGCTAGATTTTGTTTTCAGACGGCCTTTATTTATCGGCTGCGTATGGAATCAACCGCGTACGCGTTCGATTTTTGCGCCTACGCCGCCGAGTTTTTTCTCGATGTATTCATAGCCGCGGTCGAGGTGGTAGATGCGTTCGACGATGGTTTCGCCATCTGCGACCAAGCCGGCCATGACGAGGCTGGCGGAGGCGCGCAGGTCGGTTGCCATCACGACGGCGCCGGAGAGTTTTTCCACGCCTTTGATGTAGGCGGTGTTGCCTTCGGTGGTGATGTCTGCGCCCATGCGGTTGAGTTCGGGAACGTGCATGAAGCGGTTTTCAAAAATGGTTTCCACTACGCGGCTGCTGCCTTCGGCAATGGCGTTCATGGCCATAAACTGTGCCTGCATGTCGGTTGGGAAGCCTGGGTGGACGACGGTGCGGATGTCCACGGCTTTGGGGCGTTGTTGCATGTCGATGGAAATCCAGTTGTCACCGGCTTCGATGATGGCGCCGGCTTCGGTCAGTTTGTCCAATACGACTTCCATGGTTCTGGGGGCGGCGTTGCGCAGGACGACTTTGCCGCCGGTCATGGCGACGGCGCAGAGGAAGGTACCGGCTTCGATACGGTCGGGAACGACGCTGTGTTCACAGCCGTGCAGCTCTTTTACGCCTTCGATGGTCATGGTTGCTGTACCGATGCCGCTGATTTTCGCGCCCATTTTGACGAGGCATTCGGCCAAATCGACGACTTCGGGCTCGATGGCGCAGTTTTCGAGGATGGTGGTGCCTTCGGCGAGCGTGGCCGCCATCAGCAGGTTTTCGGTACCGCCGACGGTTACGACATCCATGGTAACGCGCGTGCCTTTCAGACGGCCTTTGGCTTTGACGTAGCCGTGTTCGATGGTGATTTCCGCACCCATGGTTTCGAGGCCTTTGAGGTGTTGGTCAACCGGACGCGAACCGATGGCGCAACCGCCGGGCAGGCTGACTTGGGCTTCGCCGAAGCGGGCGAGGGTCGGGCCCAAAACCAAGATGGATGCGCGCATGGTTTTTACCAGCTCGTAAGGTGCGCAGGTGTTGTTGACGGTGCCGCCGTTGATTTCAAATTCGGAGATGTTGTCGGTCAAAACGCGTGCGCCCATGCCTTGCAGCAGTTTTTGGGTGGTTTTGACGTCGGCGAGCATAGGTACGTTTTTCAAGCGTAAAGTGCCGGAAGTCAGCAGACCGGCACACATCAGCGGCAGGGCGGCGTTTTTTGCGCCGGATACGATGATTTCGCCGTTGAGGGGGCCGTTGGCAGAGATTTTGAGTTTGTCCACAGGATGTCTTTCGTTATTTGTCTGCACGGTTTATGCCGCACAAATGAAATGAGATGGATAATAGACCATCAATTATAAGGGATTATGCCCTTGCTGTTAGATTTGGCAGTATTAAATTTTCACAAGGTTTGTTTAAGTTGCGAAAGGATAAGATTTCAGGCCGTCTGAATGGTTCAGACGGCCTGTTTGCCAAGGCTTATTTTTTGGCTTTGAAGCCTAAGAGGTGTTGCGTGGTGGCCAGCCATGCGCCGAATATGCCCAGCGCGATGACGAAGCCGAATACCAGCGACACTTCGCTAAATGTGAAGAAACGCCAGCCGATGTTCAGACCGTAGGGTTTGAAAATCGCGTCCACCAGCGGCCGTACTTCGGCCAGCAGCCAAGCCGACAAGCCCAAGCTGACGGCGGCTGAGAAAATACTCTGCCACATTGCCTGATAAAGGAAAGGGCGGCGGATGAAGGAAGCGGGCGCACCCAACAGCTTGGTGATTTCCAACTCTTCCTTGCGGCTGAGGATTTGCAGGCGGATGGTGTTGTGTGCCACCAAGACAAAGGCCATGCCCAAAGTCAGCGAGAGGAACCACAAAATCTTGCGGATAAATTCGTTAATACGATAAAGGGTCTGTACCCATTCGGTATCCATGGTTGCTGATTCGACGCGCGGCAGTTTGGTAATGTCTTTATAGATGGCCTGCATCTGATCCGGAGAAGTGGCAGGGTCGGGTGTAACGATAAAGACGTCGGGCAATGGGTTGCCATCGAGCATGGAAACGAGGTTTTGGTCGAGATTGGTTTGCAATTCTTCCAAACCTTCCTGCTTGCTGATAAAGCGGACTTTATCGATACGGCTGTCGCGCTGGAGCAGGTTTTTCACCGTATCGGCATCAGAACTTGCTGCATCAGTGTCCATATAAACCGTAATCTGTGGCGATTCGTTGAGTTTACCCAATACGCTTTGCCCGCTTTGGATACCCAAATACATAAACAGCGGCAAGGTCATGGCAACGGCAAGCATGAGCAGGGTCAGCAGCGTGCCGATGGGTTGGCGCAGAAGCTCTTTGAGCGCGGCGCGCGCCGATTCGACGTGTAACGAGATGTAATGAATCATGCTCATGCGAGGCGTCCTTTCTGCAGGCGCAAGACGCGGTGGCCGTAATCCGCCATCAGCGTTTCATCGTGCGCCGCAACGATCACGGTCGTGCCTGCTTCATGGAAGGTTTTGAACAATTCCATAATATCCAGCGCATAGGCGCGGTCGAGGCTGGCGGACGGCTCGTCGGCAATCAGCAGACTGGGTTGGTGAACCACTGCGCGCGCGATGCACAAACGTTGTTGTTCGCCGCCGGACAAAGCGATGGGCATATCGTTTTCGCGGCCTTTCAAGCCGACTTTCTCAATCGCAATACGCGCGCGCTCTTCAGCTTTGCGCGGCTGGTAGCCGCTGATCCGCAAAGGCAGGATAACGTTTTGCAAGACATTGCGGTCGTAGAGGATTTTGTGGTCTTGGAAGACAATGCCGATATGTTGGCGCATAAAGCCGATCTGATTGTCGCTCAAGGTGCCGAGGTCTTGATTGTTGAACCAAACCTTGCCTTTGGTAGGCTTGGTAATGCCTGAAATCAGCTTCAAAATGGTGGATTTGCCCGAACCCGAATGGCCGGCGATAAAAATCATCTCACCTTTGTTAATCTGGAAACTGACATTTTTTAGGGCTTCGAAACCGCCGGGATAGGTTTTGGAAACTTGTTCGAAACGGATCATGGGTTTTCCTGAAAATAGGGAGTCAGACGGCCGGCGTCATCGATAGGGCAACATGCCGTCTGAAAAAATGGGGATATTCACAGATTATAAATATTTCGGCTGCTTTTTGATAGTGAAAACTCGGTTCTGCCTGTGGAGACACTGCCGGTTTGCAACACAAAGCAATATGGTTTGAAAAAGGGCCGTCTGAACGATTGGGTTTCAGACGGCCTCGGTATCAGCGTAGGTTAAGCACCTTATCCGCTGTTTTATTTACATTTGGTTTTGGCCAAATTCACGGCGGCGGTCAGGCTTTTTTCGTTGACTTCGCCGGTGATGGTTTGTTTGTAGCCGCATTTCGGCGCTTCGACGACAGTGAAGGGCAATACGCCGACGTTGTTGCCGTGGGCTTTCATGAAGTTGCGGCTGTTGGCGCCGGTGTAACGCCAAATCGGATAGCTGACCGGCGTTTGTTTCAGGAACTTGCCGATGTTGTCGGTCGTATCCAGCGCGATGCCGACCATATCGACGCTGCCTTTTTTCTGAGCTTTGTACCATGCCGACATGGCGGGCATTTCTTTACGGCAGGGGCCGCACCAGGTTGCCCAAAGGTTGACCACGCGCACGGGGGCTTTGAGTGACTCCAGGCTTTGCGGTTTGTTGTCCTGCCAACCTGCCGTTTCTTCGGCGGCAAAGGCCGGCGCAGCGGTAAAAACGGTGGCGGACAAGAGAAGGGCGGTTAAGGCTTTCATGGTTGTATCCTTGAGGTTGCCAATCGAAATTGGGTTTATTGTAAAACGGTTTGGTGGGTATGCCTACCGATTCGTATCAAGATATCAGGTAAAAAGTTTGAGTAAAAATCAGTTGCAGACGATAATAACCGCCATCATTGAATGATTTTGCAATAATACGGAGACTTTCATGCCGTCTGAATTCACACTTTATCACAACCCGCGTTGCAGCAAATCGCGTGCCGCGCTGGCTTTGCTCGAAGAAAAAGGCGTTGCCGCCGATGTAGTCAAATATCTGGATACCGCGCCTGATTTGGCGACTTTGCAGGATATGTTTGCCAAACTCAGCATCGAATCGGTGCGCGGCATGATGCGCACGAAAGACGATTTGTACAAAGAATTGGGTTTGGACAATCCCGATTTGGACAATGCCGCCCTGCTTCAGGCAATCGCCGAACACCCTGCCCTGCTCGAGCGTCCCATTTTGGTAACGCCTACGCGCGCAGCCATCGGCCGTCCGTTGGAAAACATTGCCGCCCTACTCGGCTGATAGGGTTGGATAAGGCCGTCTGAACGATGATTTCCCTGTTTAAAAGCCGCAATGGCCTGCGATATTATCTGTTTCGCGGCCTTGCTTTGAGCGTTTTGCTGGTGTGCGGTATTTTTTTGACCGGCACATGGCAGATTTACCGGACAGGTTTGCAAACCTTGCCGAAGGACGCTCATGCCGATGCGGCGGTGGTGTTGGGTGCGGCGGCATGGGACAAACGCCCGTCGCCGGTATTTCGTGAGCGCATCAACCATGCCATCACGCTCTACCAAAGCCATCGGGTCGGCAAAATCATTTTCACCGGCGGCACACCCAAAAAAGGATTTATGACCGAAGCCGAAGTGGGGCGCCGATACGCGCTCAAGCAGGGCATACCGGCGCACAATATCCTGTTTGAAAACACGTCGCGCAATACTTACGAAAACCTGCGCAATATCGTCCCCATCATGCACGCCAACGGAGTCGGCAGCATTATCGTTGTCAGCGACCCGTATCATTTGGCGCGAGCCGAAGAAATGGCCGCCGATTTGGGCTTGTCAGACGCGCAGTTCTCCGCCACCCCGACCACGCGCTTTGACGAGCGCAGCAAGAAAGCTAAGTTTCTGATGCAGGAGAGCTATTCATTGTTTCTCTACCGTATCGGCAAATGGAGCGATGCCGTTTGGAATTGGATAGGTGGTTGAGCCTTCGGTAATCCATGTAAAAGGCCGTCTGAATCCTTTTAGGTTTCAGACGGCCTAAATGTATGCTTACTTATTGATATTGATTTGCAGCTATACTGTCAAAAATGACTACAGCCAGCACCAGATAAATTGCCATTACGATGGCAAACAGAATCAAGGCAGCCTTGAAATAATTGGCTTTATTCGGATTGGTGTTTGAGCTGAATGCCCACACAAGCATCATAACTATATTGACTAGCGGAATCATCAAAATCAAGTTTGTTAGCAACCATTCTTTGACGCTTACAACAGGAGCCTGCTGATGGCCGATTTGGTTTTGTCCGTTCATACGTACCCAGTAATTTTGTTGAAAGAACAGTAATTATACTCATTAAATTTTTATCGGCATAGCATGTTCAGGCCGTCTGAATCTTCAGACGGCCTGAGCCTATGATTTTTGCAGCCGCTATTTCAATTGGATGTAAAACGTACCGTCCGGCACGACGGGCAGGTATTTGCGGTAGAAGTCCAGATAGGTCTTGTTTGGTTCTATGTCGGCAAACTGCTGCGGATACAGGGTTTTGGCGATAAATTGCGCGCTGGCCAAATCGGCGAGCGAGCGGGAGGCGGTGTGGTAGATGCCGTAAACGCGTTTGTTTTTGACGGCAGGAATGTCTGCCCAGCCTTTGCGTTTGACAAATCCGGCCAGGCGGCGTTGCGCATCGGCCTGGCTGATGCCTATGCCCATCGCCATAATGTCAGGCTTGTCTTTATGGCCGTTTTCCGTCCCCGAAATGACGATGACGTCGGGTTTGGCCGTCAGGAATTTTTCAGGGTTTATCGGTCCCCAGTTTTTAACGTAAGGCGCGGCGATATTGTTGCCGCCTGCTGTGTCGGCAATCGCGCCCCACATATCTTTGCCGAAGGTGTAGCTGTATTCGGACGGGCCTTTGTCGCCGAACTCGATATAGATTTTCGGTTTGGACTGCTTGGCGCGTGCGACGCGTTTTTGGATGTCGGCAATGCCTCGGGCGTATTCGGCGGCAATTTTTTGGGCGCGCGCCTGCGTACCGTTGAGTTCGCCGAAAATTTCCGCACTGCGCGTGTGCCGTGCGACGGTTTCGGCGTTGAAATCGACCACGACGACGGGTATGCCTGCCGCTTTAATGCGCGGCAGATGGGTGGCGATGGCCTTATACTGCCAGTCGGCCAGAATCAATACGTCCGGCTTGAGCGCGAGCGTTTTCTCCAGTGAAAACGTGCCGGTGTTGATGTTGCCGATGTCCGCAATGTTTTGCAGCGTAGGCAGCTTCTGTTTGAACATCGCCCAGCTGCCGGGATTGAATTTCTCCCAAAACTCACGCGAAATGCCGATGACGTTTTTAAATTTGTCCGCGCCCGTTACCGCGATATAGTCGGGATAGTAAAACGCCAAAACCGCGCGTTTGACAGGGACATCGACTTTGACTTCGCGTCCCAATACGTCTTTGATAGTTTTGATTTCGGCTTGGGCAAAAAGGGGCAGGAGGGCGAGGGCGGCAAATAAAGCGCGTTTGTTCATGAGTGGATCCTTTAAAAGAAATAATTATCATTATATTTGATTTGTTTTCAGGAGAAAAGTTCCCAGGCGGTCCTTCTGCGCCGACATTATTTTCAGACGGCCTTACATTGTTTAAACCACGCCGAAAAAGTAAAATACCTGTTTTCAAAGATTTTGGAGCCATCATGACCGTCAAAACCCGTTTCGCCCCCAGCCCCACCGGCTACCTGCACATCGGCGGCGTACGCACCGCCCTGTTCTCATGGGCGTTTGCCCGCCATCATAAAGGCGAATTCTTATTGCGTATCGAAGACACCGACTTGGCGCGCTCTACTGCCGAATCCGTCAACATCATCCTTGACGGCATGAAATGGGTCGGTCTGAACTACGACAACGCCGACAACGTCGTTTACCAAACCCGCCGTTTCGACCGCTACAAAGAAGTCATTGCCGAACTTTTAGAAAAAGGCCATGCCTACTACTGCTATTGCAGCAAAGAAGAGCTGGAAGCCATGCGTGAGAAAGCCGAAAAAGAAGGCACGGCGACTTACGACCGCCACTGGCGTCCGGAAGAAGGCAAAACCCTGCCCGAAATCCCTGCCGACGTGCAACCCGTTGTCCGTTTCAGAACACCTTTGGACGGCGTCACCAAATGGACGGACTTGGTCAAAGGCGAAATCTCTATTCCCAACGAAGCGCTTGACGACCTGATTATCGCCCGCGCCGACGGCACACCGACTTACAACTTCTGCGTTGTCGTGGACGACTACGACATGGGCGTTACCCACGTTATCCGCGGCGACGACCATGTGAACAACACGCCGAAACAAATCAACATCTTAAAAGCCATCGGCGCAAACCTGCCCGAATACGGCCACCTGCCCATGATTCTCAACGAACAAGGCAAAAAAATCTCCAAACGCAGCGGCGATACCGTCGCCATCACCGATTTCGGCGCAATGGGCATCCTGCCCGAAGCCATGCTCAACTATCTGGCGCGTTTGGGCTGGGCGCACGGCGACGACGAGTTCTTCACGATGGAACAATTCATCGAATGGTTTGATTTGAAAGACGTCTCCCCGTCTCCAAGCCGTATGGATTTGAAAAAACTCTACTGGATCAACGGCGAACACATCAAAATCACCGCCAACGAAAAACTAGCCGAAATGGTGAAACCGCGCCTCGCCCTGCGCGATATCCATGAAACAAGCAAGCCTGCTTTGGAAGATGTGTTGGCATTGGTCAAAGACCGCGCCCAAGATCTGAATACGCTTGCCGACGAGTGCCTCTACTTCTACGTTAAACAAACGCCTGCCGAAGCAGACGTGCAGAAACACTGGGACGACGAAGCCGCCGTCCGTATGCTGCGCTTTGCCGAACGCCTCGAAGGTTTGGAAGACTGGACCGCCGAAGCCATTCACGACCTCTTCAAACCTTTCTGCGACGAAGAAGGCATTAAAATGGGCAAACTCGGCATGCCTTTGCGCCTCGCTGTCTGCGGTACGGCAAAAACCCCAAGCGTTGATGCCGTATTGGCATTAATCGGCAAAGAAGAAGTGTTGAAACGGATTCGTTCGTAAGGCATGAATAATAAAAGGCCGTCTGAAATGTTTCAGACGGCCTTTTGGGTTGTCAAGATTTAGTCTTCAGACGTATAATCATTACGTCTCTATAATGGTATGATTATGAAAAATATTTTTTTTAAAGTTATTCTGGTACTTATATTTATAATAATAGTATTTATTTGTCTATTTTTTAGATTTTTTAATGGAAATAATAACTTATTCCCATTAATTCAAGGAAAAAGTAGTATCCCTTTAATCGAGATTTTTAATGGGTATGATGAAGTTTGTATTCAAGAACCTTATGTATTGAAAACTGATTTTGAGAATAAATTAGGACAAGATTTATTTTTTTACAAAATGGTAGAAGATAAAACAATATTTTGGGGTAAAAAAAATGGAAAATTTGAGGAGGTTTATTACATTGAATCATGGCCTATGAATAAACAACCCGAAGTTTGTTATCCCGTAAATAAAAATATTTGTTTACAGGCAGAAATATCAAATAATTCAAATTTTTCTAACTTTAATTTAGGGAAGTGTGAAAATGAGTGATTACTATTATAGTCCTAGTACTTTTGTGTCGTATGCAGTAAGAAAGGCTAATGAATATGGTGGCTTTGCAGGGGAAGATGACAAAAGACCACATAATAATAGCTATGATGCATATAGACATGCTCTTTTAAGTGCAGTTATTACTCAAAATATTCAAAAAGTAGCTGAAAGTACATTAATATCTGGTTCTGGTATTGTTTACCCTGTATTTCAGGATCAATTTCATGAATTATCCAAGGCAATAGGACGTGATCGAGCTAAAGCAATACTTGATGATCATGAAGATATTTCTAATAAGCCTGCTAACATGAGTATGGAGGATTGGCGAAAAGAAGTTAACATGGATAAATGGAATAATGCCGTTGGACAAAAGGAATATTTTAAATGGGAACAAGCAAAAATCAAAGGAGAAACTAAAGATCCATTGGAAAAATGGATCTATGATGCAGTAAAAAGAGGAGAGACAATAAATAATTTGAAAGATAATCACGTTTTTACTGAGGAAATGAGATTATCATTTGAAAATGAGAAAGAACAGCTACTACAATATTCACAGTCTTTCTTTGTATCCAAACTACAATCTCTTGCCCCTGAAACCCAAAATCTTTTCAATGCAGTAAAAGAACATCTAACCGAATACCATGAGAAAAATGGGATACCGATTGAGGAAGCAAAACTGCAAAACTCCGCAATGGCTCTTACTGCGTTGGGTTATTCTAAAAAAATGACAGATGTCACGCTGTTTAATGTAAAAGACGGACAGTATCTGATTGGTGAGCGTAATCCCATATTGAATCGAGTATCTATGGATATGCAGACAGCAGCCTATATTCCGATAGAAGAAAGCCTTGCAAAGGTTCAGGAAGCGACGCAGCGTTTTGAGTATGAAGAACAACAAAGACAGTATGCTCAGTCACAAGCACAGGGGATGAGTCGTTCTTAAGATGTAATAAAAGGGAAGGCCGTCTGAAAATTTTTCAGACGGCCTTTTCTAATAAAACCAGAAAATAATGGAATAAGGCAGAGAATAATATGAGAAAATAATAGCGACCTGCCTGCTGCAACAGTTGATTGAATTAACTTTTATCGGCAGCCTGAATGTCCGGATTGGATAAAATAAACCATCAAGAACAAAGACCAATAAGCATATTATGTAAACTTGGCGGCTGAAAAATCAGCTCTGCGCTTTACTTTGCAAATCAAACAACTTTAAAGGAAAACCCATGAAAAAAACCTTACTTGCCCTGATGATGCTATCTGCCGCCGCGGCGTATGCCGGTGAGGCGGAAGACCGTTTGCTGTCCGTCCAATCGGTTTACCGTGCCGCTTTGCATGAGCAAAACAGCAACGACAGCAAAATCATTTCCCTGCAAAGCGATTTGGAAAGCGCGCAGCGCCGTTTGCAGACCGCGCAATCCGATATTGACCGTTTGAAAGGCGAAATTCAGACGGCCTTGGCTCAGAAAGAGCAGCAAAATGCCAAGCTGCAACAAGCCGGTCAGATGTTGGACGCGGCTTGGAATGCCGTTTACGGTGCAGGCGGCAGCAAGGCGAAGCAATAATTTAGACATTGTATTATTTGCGTTTTACGCTTCTTTTATCATATTTATAAGGAAACCTCATGTCCCTACCTCCCTGCCCGAAATGCCACTCCGAATACACTTACGAAGACGGCGCTCAATACGTTTGCCCTGAGTGCGCCCATGAGTGGAACGAGGCCGATGCTGCGGCTACCGGCGATGATGCCTTGGAAGTCAAAGATGCCAACGGCGCGGTCTTGCAAGATGGTGATACGGTTGTTTTGATTAAAGATCTGAAAGTCAAAGGCAGCTCTATGGTCATCAAGCAAGGCACCAAAGTCAAAGGCATCCGCCTGCAAGAGGGCGACCACAATATCGGTTGCAAAATCGATGGCAGCGCGATGAACTTGAAATCTGAGTTTGTCAAAAAAGCCTAAAGATTTTATTTTTGAAAGGCCGTCTGAAACCCTAATATCAGGTTTCAAACGGCCTTTATATATTTTATTCAAAATGAAACAAATCTTTATTTAAAATTAAATAAATTGAATAGATTTGAATTTCAGGCCGTCTGAAAAAGCGGCGGAAAAATGTTCCGCACATACGCGGGTGTAAAACCGTTAAAATAACGCTTTCCCCTATTCTACGGAACCATTATGCCTCAGCCGACCGCCAAACAGATTTTGCACGAAGTATTCGGTTATCCCGAATTTCGTGGCAAGCAGGAGGCTATTGTCAATGCTTTGGCCGGCGGCGAGAGTTTGATGGTGCTGATGCCGACGGGCGGGGGCAAGTCTTTGTGTTACCAGATTCCGGCGCTGATGCGAGAAGGCGTGGCGGTTGTCGTATCGCCGCTGATTGCGTTGATGAACGATCAAGTGGCCAGTCTGCATGTGGCCGGGATTGAAGCGGCGGCAGTCAACAGCAGTACATCGGCAGATGAGGCGCGCGAGATTGCCGACAAGCTTGCCCAAGGCCGTCTGAAACTGCTTTATGTCGCACCGGAACGCTTGGTTACCGACCGATTTTTACGTTTTCTCGACCAACAAACCGTCAGTCTATTTGCCATTGATGAGGCGCATTGCGTCAGCCAATGGGGACACGATTTCCGCCCTGAATATCAACAGCTCGGCATTCTTGCCGAACGCTATCCGAACATCCCGCGCATCGCCCTGACCGCTACCGCCGATGCGGCCACGCGCGCCGACATCAAGCATTATCTGCATTTGGACAATGCGCCCGAATTTATCTCCAGCTTTGACCGCCCGAATATTTATTATCAGGTTATCGAGAAAAACAATGGCAAAAAACAATTGCTGGATTTCATCCGCAAGCAGATGCATGGGCAAAGCGGCATTGTGTATTGTTTAAGCCGCAAAAAAGTCGAGGATGTGGCTCAGTTTTTGTGTGAAAACGGTTTGGAGGCGATTCCGTATCATGCCGGTTTGAGCATGGGCGTGCGTGAGGAAAACCAACGCCGCTTTACGCATGAAGACAATATTATCGTGGTGGCGACCGTGGCGTTCGGCATGGGCATAGACAAACCTGACGTGCGCTTTGTCGCCCATCTCGATATGCCCCAGAGTGTCGAACATTTCTATCAGGAATCGGGGCGTGCCGGCCGGGACGGACTGCCTGCCGTTAGCTGGCTGTGTTACGGTTTGAACGATTGGGTGTTGTTGCGCGAACGGATTGCCGAGGGCAACAGCGACGAGGTGCAAAAGCAAATCGAAATGCAAAAACTCGATGCCATGCTTTCCGTCTGCGAAACCGCCACCTGCCGCCGCGTACTGCTGCTCAAACATTTTGGCGAAGAATCCGAACCCTGCGGCCATTGCGACAACTGCCTGCATCCGCCCGTGCGGTTTGACGGTACGGTGTTGGTGCAAAAATTACTCAGCTGCGTGTACCGCTCCGGACAACGTTTTGCCACCGGTTACATCACCAACCTTTTGCGCGGTAAAAGCGATGATTGGATACAGCGCAACGGCCATGATAAGTTATCCACATTCGGCATCGGCAGCGAACAGACCGACAAGGAGTGGCGCAGCGTCATCCGCCAGTGCATCAGCCTGGGCTATCTCACCGTCAACGTCGAGCAACATCAAGCCCTGCAGCTGACCGAAGCGGCCAAACAAGTCCTCAAGGGCGAAACCGAAGTCATGCTGCGCCCCCTGCGGCGCGAAAAAACAGCCACCCAAAAGCCGAAAGACGATTGGTTGCGTACAGAACGCGAAGAGCGTTTGTGGCAGGCGTTGCGCCAATGGCGGCAACAACGTGCCCGGGCAGAAGAAGTGCCGGCCTATGTGGTTTGCGGCGACAAAACCCTGCGCGATATTGTCGAAAAAATGCCCCGAAGTTTGGAAGATTTACATCAAATCTACGGCTTGGGCGAGGCGAAAATCAATAAATTCGGTTTGGAGATACTCGACGTTTGCGAAACGGCCGAAGCCGGTACGGTTTCCACAGACAGCGCACAAGTTATCCACAGTTTGGGCGAGCGCGAACAGGCCTTAAAACAGGCTTTGGAAACTTGGCGCGAGCAGCAGGCAAGTGCCGATCAAGTAACGCTGGGTACGGTATTTTCCAACGAAAGCATGGACGACTTGCTGACCAATACGCCTGCTGAACCCATCGACCTGTTGGGCGTGTATAAACTCGGCGAAAAACGTATCGAACAATACGGCGAGGGCATTTTAAACATCTGTCGCCCGTTTTCAGACGGCCTGAGCGAAGAGGACAAACGCAAACGCCGATTGATGCGCCTTCTGCTTCAGTGGAACATCGATACTGCCCGCCATGAAGGCCTCGAAGCCTATCAGATATGCAGCAAAGTCACCTTGCGCGCCATTGCCGCCCGACGGCCGCAAGATTTGGCAGAGCTGGCGGAAATCCACGGCATGAATGAGGAGAAAACCGACAAATACGGCGCGGAAATTGTCGAATTGTGCAAACAAGCGGATTAATGGATTGCAATCATCATCAAAGGCCGTCTGAAACCAATCAAGCATGGTGTTTCAGACGGCCTTTTGAATCTTTAATCTTTATAAAACAATGAATAAGAAAATATCTTCATTTGTTTTGTCAGTTTTTTAAAGCTGCCGCGTCTAAACAGGCATGAAAAATGGGATGGTGCCGATTGATTTTTCGTCCCATCCCATTCGACACACATCGATTAGGAAAATAAATGAACACCTCATCCAATCTCTCTTGGCAGGCTGCTTTCGGCTTGTTGGCACTCAGGCTTTTTGCCGCGTATGAATTTCTTGAGTCCGGCCTGGAAAAATGGAACGGGGAAAACTGGTTTGCAGATATCAACAGTCAATTTCCCTTTCCGTTCAATTTGTTACCGGATACGGTCAACTGGAATTTGGCCATGTGGGCGGAACTGGTTTTGCCTGCGCTGCTCATCGTCGGCTTGGCAACGCGGCTGTCCGCGCTGGGATTGATGGTTGTAACGGCTGTCGCATGGTCTGCGGTACATGCCGGCTTGGGGTACAATGTGTGCGACAACGGTTATAAAATGGCACTGATTTATTTGGTGGTTTTATTTCCTGTCCTATTGCAGGGCGCAGGCGGTCTGTCTTTGGATGCCCTGCTGAAGAAACGCTGTTGCCGCATCAAGCATTTTCTTTAATGATTCACGGTCGCGGGCCGACTTTAAATGCCCGATATTATCCCTTGATTTATTTAAACCCATATTTTTAAAAGGAAGTTAAAATGAAAAAAAATGTAGCTGCTGCTTTGGCCGGTGCACTGTCCCTGTCTCTGGCTGCCGGCGTTGTTGCCGCTGATAAACCGTTAAGCAGCAAAGCAGGTGTTCAAAAATCTGCTCAAGGCTCTTGCGGTGCGGTTAAAGCCGGTGAAGGTTCATGCGGTGCAAGCGCTGTTTCTAAAGCAAGCGAAGGCAAATGTGGCGAAGGCAAATGCGGTTCAACCGTGGAAAAAACTCACGCTAAAAAAGGCAAAGCATCTAAAGCCAAAGCTGCCAAAGTAGTAGAAGGCAAATGCGGCGAAGGTAAATGCGGTTCTAAATAATCCTGCAACATACCTTTAACAAAGTCGCATTTTACAAACGAAAATGCGACTTTGTCGTTCATACGGCACCATAACAGGACATCACCATGATTCAACATGCAGGCTTGGGCTACCGCCGCGACTTGGCGGAAGACTTCCTCTCGCTTTCAGACGACAGCCCGATACGCTTTATCGAAGCCGCCCCCGAAAACTGGCTGAAAATGGGCGGTAGGGCGCGCAAACAGTTTGACCGCGTGGCGGAACGGCTGCCGCTGGCGTTGCACGGATTATCCATGTCGCTGGGCGGACAAGCCCCGCTGGATACTGCTTTGATAGACGGCATCAAAGAAATGATGCGCCGTTATGACTGCACGTTTTTCTCCGACCATTTGAGTTACTGCCACGACGGCGGTCATCTTTACGATTTGTTACCGCTGCCTTTCACCGAAGAAATGGTGCAACATACCGCGCGCCGTATCCGCGAAGTGCAAGACCGATTGGGCTGCCGCATCGCCGTAGAAAACACCTCCTACTACCTGCATTCCCCGCTTGCCGAAATGAACGAAGTCGAGTTCCTCAACGCTGTTGCCCGTGAAGCCGACTGCGGCATTCATTTGGATGTGAACAATATCTACGTCAACGCCGTCAATCACGGCCTGTTGTCGCCTGAAGCCTTTTTAGAAAATATGGACGCAGAGCGCGTGTGCTATATCCATATTGCCGGGCATGACGTAGAAACGCCGGAATTGTTGATTGATACGCATGGCGCGGCGGTTTTGCCGACCGTTTGGGATTTGCTCGAACTGGCCTATGCCAAACTGCCGACGATTCCGCCCACCCTGTTGGAACGCGATTTCAATTTCCCGCCTTTTGCCGAACTCGAAGCCGAAGTCGCCAAAATCGCCGACTATCAAACGAGTGCTGGAAAGGAATACCGCCGTGCAGCCTGAAACCTCCGCCCAATACCAACACCGCTTTGCCCAAGCCATACGCGAAGGTAAAGCCGCAGACGGCTTGCCGCAAGAGCGCCTGAACGTCTATATCCGCCTGATACGCAACAATATTCACAGCTTTATCGACCGCTGTTATACCGAAACGCTGCAATACTTTGACAGCGAAGAATGGGGCCGTCTGAAAGAAGGTTTCGTCCGCGACGCACGTGCCCAAACGCCCTATTTTCAAGAAATCCCCGGCGAGTTCCTCCGATATTGCCAAAGCCTGCCGCTTTCAGACGACCTCTTGGCATTGATGGACTTTGAACACACCCAGCTGCTCGCCGAAACCGCTCAAACCGACAGCCAAACAACCCATGCCGATTCAGACGATTTGGCCTACACCCTTTCTCCCGCTGCCTTTGTGCGCCGTTATCAGTATGACGTGACGGACGAATTGCAGGAGGCGGAAACTGCTGTTTTGGTGTGGCGCGATAAGGAAGATGACGTGATGTACCAAACGCTCGACGATTTCGATGCCTTATTGCTGGAAACGCTGGCAGAAACGCCCACTTCCCTAAACGGCCTGCAAACCATGCTGGCAGAGTTCATGCCGTCTGAAAACGTTTGGCAGGACGCATTAAAGCAGAAATGGACGGATTGGCGGGAACAGGGCATTTTGGTTGCGGCATAAACCAAGGCCGTCTGAAACGGGCGCAGTCGGTTTCAGCGAAACAAAAATACTACTGAAATCGTTTATAGATTCAATCGCATGCTCTTGCCGTATCAGCGTAAAATCAAAAGTATATTGATCATTCCTTTCATACTGATACATTATGGCCCTACCCGAACTGACCGATGCCGAGCTTGCCGAATCCCGTAAACTGCTGCTGCGCTTTGCCCATATCCAGCTGCCCGACCGCCCCGATTTGGCGGAAGACCTTGTACAGGAAACCATGCTTTCCGCCTACCGTGCGGCCGAGGGTTTCAAAGGCGGCGCCCAAGTGAGCAGCTGGCTGTTTGCAATCTTAAAAAACAAAATCACCGACTGCCTGCGCCAAATCGGGCGGCAACGCCAAGTTTTCGTCACGCGCGACGAAGAAGCCTTAGATGAAGCCTTTGAAGGACATTTTGCCGCCGACGGGCATTGGACGGACGAAGGACAGCCTCAGGGCTGGGACTCGCCCGAAGCCAGTTTGAACAATAAAGAGTTCTACCAAGTTTTACAGACCTGCCTCTACCATCTGCCGGAAAACACCGCCCGCGTGTTTACCATGAAAGAGATTCTCGGCTTTTCAAGCGATGAAATCCGCGAACAATGCGGCATCAGCCATGCCAACTACCACACCATCATGCACCGCGCGCGCGAAACTTTGCGTCAATGTCTGCAAATCAAATGGTTCTCCCATGCCTGACAGGAAAATGCCATGAAAAAATGCCGAAAAATAACCGATCTGATTTCCAAACAGCAAGACCAAGTGCGCCTCAGTCTTTTTAACCGTATTGCCCTTGCTGTGCACCTGTCTCTCTGCCCCTGTTGCCGCGAATATAAGAAACAGCTCGAATTAATCAGCAATGCCATGCATAAGATGTTTCGATGATTCAAAAAAGGCCGTCTGAAAACTGAACTGGCCCCCAAATCTTGGACACTCATAAAAGCCTATTCAGGCGCTCTGTGCAAGCTGGGTTCTGTATGCGACAGGACTCAGCTTTTTCAATTTCAAACTGCAACGCTCCCGGTTGTAGTAAT
>NZ_JBQCWU010000021.1:0-31009 GCF_051957095.1 Neisseria sp. P0020.S003
CGCTGCTGGCTGCGTATGTGCAGGTAGTGGAGTACGGCTTGGTATTTGAAGTGTAATGTATATTTGCTCATAAAAAAACTGCACCTTGTGAGTTGGAGGGGATGTCCAACTTTTGGGGTGCAGTTCACATCTTTCAGACGGCCTTTTGGTTTAATAGGCAATCGTATCGGCAACCTGTGACAAACCGTTTTCCAACGATTCGAGCATGGCGGTATAGCCGTCGCCTTGTTGCGGCGTGACGGCGTTAAACGGTTTGCTGCGTCCGTCCGGCCATTGTGCATAACCGCTGATGGTGGTCTGCCCCTGATAGCTGCCTTGGAAGGCTTCGATATAGATTTTCAGGGTTTGGCTGCTTTGGCTGCGTGAAGCAGGCACAAAGGTGCGATGTGGATTGAGGCGGTTGAGCTTGTTGCTGAGGTTGGCCGCCAATGCACCATCGAGCGGTGCCGCCCAAAGGTGGTTTTTCGCCAGATTCACATGATAGGCATCGGTTTGGTAAACGAGGCCGCCGTTGGCAAGCGGTTCGGCAAGGTTGACTTTGACCGCGATTTCGTTGCCATGCGCAGCAGGTCGGATGTACTGGCTGTCGGGCAGGACGAAATATTGTGTGCTTTGCGTAGTACCGCAGGCGGCAAGCGTCAGGGCGGCGGCAATCGGGAAGAGGCGCATTATCGGCTTCCTTTCGGGATAGGGTCTTTGCTGCTGCTGTTGAAAATCAGCGCGTTGGGTTTTTCTTTCAAAGTATTAATCACGGGTTGAACGTCTTTTAAGGTTCTGTCTAAACTTTGCAGCGTATTTTGTACGTCACCGTAGATAGGCGATTGAGGCGATACGCCTTGCAGGGTTTGACGCAATTCTTTCAGGGTTTGGTTCAACTCGTTCGGAATGTTTTGTGTCTGCGGTTTGCCGAACAGTTTGTCGATAGAGCTTAGGGCGGCATTGGCAGATTTGAGTGTGGACTTGAGCTCGGCAAGCGAACCGTTCAAGCCGGCAACGGTTTTATCCAATGGCAGATTATTGAACTTGTCTAACAAGTCGGCCACTTTTGCCTGCAAATCGTCCAAACCGCCACCTTGGGTCGCGATAACGGTATCGCCTGCATAAACGGTATGTGGCCGCAGCTTAGGCGAGGCGGAAGGCTGATCGTTCAACTCAATCATTTTGCTGCCGGTCAGCAGGTTGTTGCTGGAGATGGTGGCGGTCAGGCCTTTGTTTAAGGCCGTCTGAAATTGTTGTTTCCAATGCTCTTTGCTTTGTTCGTCCGCATTGATTTCCAAACGGGAAGGCTCGATGCGGATGCGTACGGGAATCCAGCCGTTTTCAAACAAATGCAGGCTGTCGTTACGGTCGAAATAGGGGACATCGGAAACCACGCCGACATTCAGGCCTTTGTATTCGACAGGAGAACCGGCAGTCAGACCGCGGACGGATTGTTTGAAAAAAGCGGTGTAATACAACGAGCGGTCGTCAGGCAGGTTGGCAACTTCGCTGCGGCTGTCGTAAAGCGTGAAGCTGTCTTCGCTTTTAACATTTTTGCTGTCGCTTGTTTTGGGCGAGTCAAAGGAAATCGCGCCGGACAGCAGGGCAGGCAGAGGGGCGGAGTTGAGTTTGACGCCGCTGCCTGTGGTTTCGATATTAATGCCGCTTTCCAGCCAGAAACGGCTGGCGGAATTAATCAGTTTGTCGTTGGGGCTTTGGATGAAGATGGTGTAATGCACGCTTTGGTCGGACGGGTCAAAATGCGCGCTTTCTATTTGGCCGACCATAAAGTTTTCATAT
The DNA here is from genome assembly GCF_051957095.1 of Neisseria sp. P0020.S003. Classification (NCBI taxonomy): domain Bacteria; kingdom Pseudomonadati; phylum Pseudomonadota; class Betaproteobacteria; order Neisseriales; family Neisseriaceae; genus Neisseria; species Neisseria sp. P0020.S003. The sequence continues at coordinate 1,780 of NZ_JBQCWU010000021.1, forward strand.
AAAACCGGGCTGCTGACGTTGAGGATGCGGTCGTTTTTGCCAATCAAATTCAGGCGCAGGCCGCTTTGACCGATGGCGGCAATCGGCGGAATGTCTTGCACGACAAATACGTCTTTGGTTTCTTGGCTTTTGCCCGGTGTAAATGCGATATATGAGCCGGAAAGCAAGGTTCCCAAGCCGGTAACGCCGCTTTGGTCGATACGCGGTTTGACCACCCAAAATTGGGTATCGCTGCGGATAAGGTCTTTGGCATCGGCGCTTAGCTGTGCAGTGACTTCTACGCCTTTTTGGTCGTCGCGCAATTTGATGCGGGTAACGCGTCCGACATCGACGTTCAATACCTTAATAACGGTGTTGTTGACCTCGATGCCTTCGGCGCTGTCCATCAACAGCGTAACGACAGGGCCGCGGTTGCGGATGTCTTTAACCAAAAGCCAGCCGCCGGCAATCAGCGCAATCAGCGGAATCAGCCACACGATGGACGTGAAGACATTGGTTTTCTTGACACGCGCCGGGGCGTGATAATTGGGTGAAGAATCGTGTTTTTTCATTGTGTTAAGGTCTGGTCAGAATCAAGGCCGTCTGAAAGCTGCTGTTGCTTGTCCCAAATCAGACGGGGATCGAAATAATAGGCCGAAAGCATGGTCAAAATAACGACCAGGCAGAAGTAAATCGCCGCACCACCCGGTACAACGCGCGCCATATTGGTGTGGAACGAACTCATCAAAATGATAATCACAAAAATATCAATCATCGACCAGCGGCCGATGGATTCGGTAATCCGATACAAAACCGACATCTTGTCCGCGCTCATCATGGGTTTGAAGTATGCGGAATAAATCAAAACCGCCATCGCAATAATCTTCAAAACCGGCAACATAATACTGGCACTAAAGATAATCACGGCAATCAATCGGTCGCCGTCGTCCCACATATAAACAATGCCGTTGAAAATCGTATTGATCTCCAAGGCCGTCGGGTTGGACGAAATCATAATCGGCAGGATGTTGGCAGGGAAATACAGGATAAACGCCGCGACTAAAAATGCCAGCGAAATGCTCAGGCTTTTCGGGCGGCGACGGTATAAGTCCGCACCGCATACGCCGCAAGGCTGCTCGTCTTTATCGCGGAAATACAGGCAGCGGCTGCAACAGATTTTGTCTTCAGTGGCTGCCTGAACCGCATGGCCGCCGGTTAAACGGTGAATCTTATAATAAACCCAATGCTGAGGAATCGATACCGAAGTCCGAATCAGCATGACCGACAACGGAAACATCAGATAAAATGCCGAGCCGAATTCCACCGTAGCAACAGACGAGAGCTTGATATACGCCACCAAGGTGGAAATAAAAAACACATCCACCATAATCCAATGACGCAGCCGTACTAATACGCGCGTTGCAAAGCGCAGCGCAGGGTAGGCCTTTTCGCGTATCAAGGCCGTATAAACATAAAGGCAGAGCAGTAAAAACAGTAAAGGCGCACCAAAGGTAAGGATAAACATCACTTCCGCCAGAAAACCATAATCCAGCGAAATCAAAAGTCGCATCATTTGCGGCAGCGACAAAATTGATGTTACGCCGAACAAATCGACGCGGATATACACCATATTGTACGCGAACGCCATCAGAATCAAGCTTGTCAGCGCATAGGCAATCGGCGCGATATACGGATTGTTTTCCACTTCCACAATTTCATGGTTACACACCGGACAATGCGCTTCCTGTCCCTGACGCAGGCGCGGAATATCCATACGGCAGCCGCAATCCGGGCATTCCACCGTATGTGCAGGCAGCGTCGCATCAGGAAGATAAGACTTGTAGCGCCACCAGCGATGGTAGGCAGGAATCCGTTTCATGGTTCGGCAGGGGATAAAGAAGGTGCAATGAGTGTCGCATTATAAAGGAAAACAGAAGGATAGCCCAAATTTAGGTTGATATTTTATTGAATAGCGGCTGTTTAATAAGGTTTGGGCCGTCTGAAAAGTTTGAAAAACTTTGGAAGATTATTGCTATGGGCTGTTAAATTTTATTAATAGGTCTTAGTTTGGTTTATTGTCATTAGGATAAAAATGAGATATATTTTCAGTCTTTAAAAACATGATTAGCCTTGTAGATTTGTGGAAGGTGCGTGGTCAACGAACCTGAAGCAGGTTAAAAGTTATCTTCTTTGTTTTTAAAACGATTCTTTTCAAATCAGACGGTATTTTTAACCATAAAAGCCGTCTGAAATCATTAGTCTCTTAATTCAAAGGAAACATTATGAGTGAAACCCAAGAGCTGACTTTCGCCAAACGCTTGAAAGAGCAAACCACGACAACGCACGACAGCGTTGATAACTTGGTTATGTCCGTTCAACCTTTTTCCAGCAAAGAAAACTACATCAAATTCTTGAAACTTCAATCTGTTTTCCACAAGGCTGTTGACCATATCTATAAAGATGCCGAATTGAACAAAGCCATTCCAGAGCTTGAATACATGGCGCGTTACGATGCCGTGACTCAAGACTTGAAAGACTTGGGCGAAGAGCCTTACAAATTTGACAAAGAATTGCCACACGAAACCGGCAATAAAGCCATCGGCTGGCTGTATTGTGCAGAAGGTTCTAATTTGGGTGCAGCGTTCTTGTTTAAACACGCTCAAAAACTCGAATACACCGGCGAATTCGGCGCACGCCACCTGGCTCCGCATCCGAACGGCCGCGGCAAACACTGGCGCGCTTTTGTCGAGCATCTGAATGCTTTGAACTTGACTCCTGAAGCCGAGGCGGAAGCCATTCAAGGTGCGCGCGAAGCATTTGCTTTCTATAAAGTGATTTTGCGCGAAACCTTCGGTTTGCCGGAAAGTGCAGAAGCGCCTGAAGGTATGACACCGCACAGACTCTAAAAAATAATTAAATCAAACAGACAAGGTCTCGGCGTAGATGTTTGCAGGGGCCTTTAATTACACTACAAAGTTTTGTTTGAACGGGTTGCTGTCTTATACCTACTCAGATTTGATTCTCCTTTAAAAATTCCATTCACCACCTAATGACCATTGATGAATATTACGCATTGCATATGGTGCATTGCTACGGGTGTGACTATAACTATAATTCAAAGTAGGGGTAATGCCTTTATAAGATAATTTGTTGTGACTAAGGCTGATAGAGAGGGAGCGCTCCCGGTTGCGTTGCGACTCCGTACCGAATGCCATAATGCCTTTATAGCGACGGTTGGCAAATGAAGCGGTAAGTCTGCTGTTAAGCCCGCCTAAAACCTGCCATTGCTGTATCCAACCTATATTGAAACCGTTGCGGTGGTAGGCCGCATTGTTGACGGTATTACGTATGTTTTTGTTTTCAGGAACAAAGCGGTTGTATTGCCAACCGCCGAACAGGGTCGTACTGCCGAAACGGCGCGCTAGGGAAAGATAAGTACTGTCGTGCCAACCATCGTTGCGCAGTGCACGATCAGTTTCCCGATAGTTTTGGCGGTAGCGCTCCAGCGAGTAATAAAGTTGTGTTGCGTTACCGAGATTGACCATATGCGAAAGCTGTACGCCAACACCGTGTGCCAGCATATACGGCGCGGCGCGACGGTTATTTTCTTTTTTGCTGTCAAACTCGCTGCTGCCTGCCAACTGTGCCTGATAAAACGGTAAAACGCTGATGGTTTGTTTGCCATCCTTGCGCTGCCATCCCAAATAAGCCCTGCCGAACGCATCGTCGTAAGCCGATTGACGGTCGAAAAAATAGCTTGTGCCGCTGAGGTTGGTGCGGAATTTGATGGCGTGATGCCGATACAATGGGGTGAGTTTTTCGGTGTTCAATTCGTAATTCAAGCCGTTGGCACTGACAGGTAAGGTAACACTGCATGCGGTTTGCCCCCTTGTTTCGATGCAATAACGCGGAGCAGCGTTGTTGGCATTATCGTTATGCACGGGGCTGATTCCGCCAGACCATTTCCATTCTGTCTGCCGTTTGATGGTTTCTTGAAAATGTTTGACATTTTCCAAAACGGGGGCAGGTATATCGCGTTGCGCGGCATGACGAAAATGCATCGTTGCCTCACCCAAACGATGGTCCTGAAACTCTGCAGCTGCCAAATCCAATAATATGCGGTCGTCTGAAACGTCAGATTCATAAAGGGTACGATAACGTTCGACCGCTTCGGAATTTCGTCCTTTCAACTTTGCCAGCAAAGCATCGGCACGCGCAATCAGTTTGGGATTGTGGTTGGGCTGTTTGCGGTAAAGGGCAACAAGCGAGGAAACCAGATCTGCGCTATTGCCGTTAAGTGCTTGAACTAACGCGTCCTCAAGAATATGCGGGTTTGACGCTAAAAAATCATCGTTAATCAGAGTCGGTCTGCCTATATTCTCATTCTTTTCAGGCGACCTTTCTTCCTCAGATAAAATATCTAACCATTGTTTCTGTTGTACTTGTACAGCAGTATTCTGAGAAGAAATATTCTGCCGAACACCCTCTTCGGGAAATTCAGCAAAGACTGCTGACGGCAATAGGTAGCACAAAGAAGCTGAGACAATTTTTTGTTTTATTTTTAGCATTTAAAGTCATCCGAAATATATGTATATATTGCAGGGCAAACCGTTTCTAATAAGGGATTTGCTCTTATCATAAAACTGCCTGAGGCATCTCAGGTAATTTTATTTTTACATAAAAAATACAGATTCGTATTTAGATTTATCATTATAACGGCAAATTTACAAAATATATATAACTTATTTATTTTTATAGGATTATAAATTACGTAAATATATTTAACAGAGAGAGGATAGCATAAAGATTCACCCTAACTACTGATAGAGAAAATATTGGTATTGCTAAAATAAAATATTTGTTACACAATATTTCATATTATTAGTAATACTTATCATTATTGTATTTGAGAAGCTTGTATTTAGAGAGATTGGTTATGAAAATTAATGTATTTATAGTACCCATTGCAACTACCTTTATTTTGACTGCATGTGCAGGTGGAGGTGCATCTGAACCCAAAGTTCCCGTTGCTATTCCGACAGCGCAACCTATCACCAATGTTAAGCTGAGCGATGAAAGCAGTGCGATACAGACCATCAATACCCTTTCCGGAAAAGGTGGCAGCCTGCATGAAGCGGAGCTCGAAGTAAAAACATCATGGGGCAGCTATACCGATAAGCAATATGTCTATCAAACCCCTTCAGGCAACTATTACAACATCAGCTCATATTCCGACCCGATTGTCCCCTCCTACTCCAGCCCGTCTTATGCCCTGCGTACCCGCCACGAAGGCCAACCTTTATCTGAAGGTGGCAAACTGTTTGTCTGTTGCAGTAGTTCGGGACAGTTCACCTACGCGCCCGCAACCAAACATGATCACCTCAAATTCGGCGCATGGATAAGTTCAGACGGCACGGCAGACCTGTTCGTCGGCGGTAAACCTGTTGGCACGGCGAAACCGTCTTATTACACTCCGTCAGACAGTACTGTGGCAAAAGGCAAGACCACATACGAAGTTTGGGCAGTCCGCGTCCGCAACGGCAATATCGTTACCTCAACCTACGATCCGGGCAAATCCTCTGGGTCGTCTGAAAAAACCGCTCCCAAACTTTCACTGCTGACAGCCAATTTCAACACCAACAAACTCGGCGGCACGATTTTAGGTAATGCGGATTACGGTCCGGACGTCGTAATGAAAGATGTGGGCATTAACGGCGTTGATTTCTCAGGCACTGCCGAATCTGACGGTAAAAACGGCAAAGTCGAAGGAAAATTCTTCGGTCAGTTTAAAGGCGGCGATAAAACAGAAGTCAGCATAGGCGGCAAAGTTACCTTCGATGCTGACAAATCGTTAGATACTGTATTTGGCGGCGTAGAAAATTCATCAGACCGCAATACGACAGATACAAGCTTGACACCTGTCAGCCAGTAACTGCACATCAAGCATTCCAATAATAGATAATCAATATATATTAAGAGGCAAAAAATGTCCTTCCATTTTAAACCTGTACTGCTGGCAGCTATTGTCAGCCAAACTTTCCCTGCCTTAGCGGCCGATCCTATTCCTCAAGCTTATCAGGAGTTGAATGAAGTCAAAGTCATTGGCGGCCGCAAAGTACAAAAACTCGGTGAAGAGAAAATCCGCCGTCAGGCTTTGGATAAACAAATGGTCTCCGATGAAAGCGACTTGGTGCGTTACGATCCGGGCATCAGCGTCGTTGAAGGCGGGCGCTCAGGTTCTAACGGTTTTACCATACGCGGTGTCGATAAAGACCGCGTTGCCATCAACGTGGACGGACTGGCACAAGCAGAAAGCAGGTCGTCTGAAGCATTCCAAGAGTTGTTCGGCGCATACGGCAACTTCAATGCCAACCGCAACACTTCCGAACCCGAAAATTTCTCGGAAGTAACCCTCACCAAAGGTGCGGACTCGCTCAAATCCGGCAGCGGTGCATTGGGCGGTGCCGTCAACTATAAAACCAAATCCGCAAGCGACTATGTTTCCGAAGAAAAGCCCTACCATTTGGGCATTAAAGGCGGCTATATCGGACGCAACAGCCAGAAATTCAGCAGCATAACCGCCGCAGGAACTTGGCTGGGTCTGGATGCATTGATGGTTTATACCCGCCGTTTCGGTAAAGAAACCAAAAACAACAGCGACGCTGCCGATACCGTCATCACCGACAACAAACAAAGCTGGAACCCGAATGCCGGCAGCACCAACTACGGCAGCCGCGGCGTAGCCCGCAGCAAACCCGATCCACAAGATTGGGTAAACAAAAGCACCTTATTCAAACTGGGTTACAACTTCAACGATAAAAACCGTATCGGTTGGATTTACGAGGATTCACGCACCGACCGCACGACGACTGAATTATCCAATATGTGGGCGGCAAACTGGAAAGGTGAGGCTCTGGGCGATACCCGTTCCCGTCAAGATATTTCCTACCGCAAACGCATCGGTTTCGAATACAAAAACCAACTTGACCAAGGACCATGGGACAGCCTCAACCTGCGTTACGACCGTCAAACCATCGACATGAGTACCTGGACTTGGGACTTGCCGACCGATTACGCCCAAAACGGTATCAATAGCGACGTATATCATATGTTCCGCAACATCCGTCAAAAGACCGCACAATATAGTGTAGACACCGAAAAACAAATCGACTTCTCCAAATCGGTATGGGCTATGCAATACGGATTGGGCGGTTCTAAAAACGACAACGATAATAGCGACCATAGCTATTGGGTACGCCTATACGACCCGAAATATCAAACGTCCAACAACCAAGAATTGACTATGCTGGTCGAAAGCTCCTCCAAAAACCGTTTTGCCTACTGGAACAACACCTTCCAATTCGGCGACAGCAGCCAATACCGCCTCAATGCCGGGGTTCGTTACGACAACAGCAGCAGCAAAGCCAAGGATAACCCCAACTATACCCCTGCCATCCGCGGTCAAATCCCCTATCTTGGCAGCGAGCGTAAACACAGCGGTTTCAGCTACGGTTTAGGATTAGACTGGAAATTCACTCCGCATTTGAATCTTTTGGCAAAATACAGCACTGGCTTCCGCGCGCCGACTTCGGACGAAACCTGGCTATTGTTCCCGCATCCTGACTTCTACCTTAAAGCAAACCCTAACCTTAAGGCAGAAACCGCCAAAAACTTCGAGCTGGGACTTGCCGGCAGTGGCAAAGCAGGAAACTTTAAACTCTCCGGCTTCCAAACCCGCTACCGCAACTTTATCGAACTGACCTACATGGGCGTGTCCTCAGACAACCCCAACAGCCCTAATTATGCGCCGATTTCCGACGGTACCGCATTGGTCAGCTCACCCGTTTGGCAAAACCAAAACCGTTCCTCCGCATGGGTGAAAGGTTTGGAATTTAACGGCACATGGAACCTCGACAGCATCGGTTTGCCGCAAGGCACGCACGCAGGTGTCAATGTCAGCTACATCAAAGGCAAAGCCAAACAGACCAACGAACAGGAAACCCCGATTAACGCACTTTCGCCGTGGTCTGCCGTTTACAATCTGGGCTACGACGCTCCTTCCAAACGCTGGGGTATCAATGCGTACCTGACACACACTGCAGCTAAAAAACCGTCTGACACCGTTCACAGCAGTGATGATTTGAACAACCCATGGCCATTTGCCAAGCACAGCAAAGCCTATACGCTTTTCGACCTGACAGGCTACGTCAACTTGGGCAAATACTTCACCCTGCGCGCCGGTGCGTACAATATCGGCAACAAAAAATACTACACTTGGGAATCGCTGCGCAGCATCCGCGAATTCGGTACAGTCAACCGCGTTGACAACAAAACCCATGCCGGTATAGAACGCTTCACCTCCCCCGGCAGAAGCTACAACTTCACGCTTGAAGCCAAGTTCTAAGGTAATTAGAACAGAAAGGAAGGTTGGTACAGCTACAGCACCACCAACGGCGTTGACCGCGATGGCAAAGGTTTAGACCGCTACCGCGCCCCAGGTCGCAACTACGCTGTATCGCTGGAATGGAAATTCTAAGCAGTTAACGGATAGCTAAAGGCCGTCTGAAAGTTTTGATGACTTTCAGACGGCCTTTTTTATTTAAAACGAAATCTTTAAACGGATAACAACGGCTGCTGCCGAACAATCGCGCGGATGATGGCGCGGTTGGGGTGTAGCGCGGTTCTCAGCCTTTGCGATAGCGGATGCGGCAAGCCGAGTATTTCGGCTGTAATGGCGGCGGCGCAGATGGGGGCTGTCGCCAGTCCGCGCGTGCCGTGTGCCGTATTGATGTAGGCATTGGGCAGGTAAGGGCAGGGGATATTGTCGAGGCGGTAGTTTTTGTCCAATGTCAGCTTGGCGTAAGCGGACTGCATGGCGGTGATGTCGCCGAGCGCGCCGACAACGGGTAAGTGGTCGAGGCTGTCGCAACGTAGGGCGGCATGGCCTTGTGTGTTTTGAAGGCCGTCTGAAAACGAATCTTGCTCAAACAGGGATTGTGCCAATGGCAGATTGAGTTGTTGCAGGGCGGTGCGGTTTTCGGTTTCTTCCTGCGGATACCAAGTTTCATCGTTGCTGTTGAGGACAAATGTCGCGCCGTAGCAGTGGCAGCCTTGCCAGCTTGGGCTGATGTAGCTTTCGCCGGAAATGGCGCAACGCAGTTTTTGTGAAAACGGGCTGGCGGATACAACGCCGGTTTGTCCGCGGATTTGGCGGAAAGGCAGGGCGGAGACGTTGGTGTCGGCGGCAGTCGGGCTGTGTGCGCCCATACAGTAAACGATATGGCTGGCATTGAAATGCGCGTTTGGCGTGTGTGCCGTCCATTGTGTACCGTCATGCAATACTGCGGTCAGCGGCGAGTGTTCGTGCAACTCAATCAGCGGATGATTCAATAGGGTATGCACGACGGCGGACGGATTCAGCCATACGCCTTGCGGCCAGTAAAGGCCGTCTGAAAATACGTCTATGCCTGCGATGTGTGCAGCCTCTTCGGCAGATACGCTGCGGTAGAGGTGCTTATGCTGGTGTTGCAAACCCAAGGCCTGATTGCGTTTGCGTTCGCCGTCATCAAAATTCAAATGCAATACGCCATCGCCGCCCCATACGTCGGAATCAGGCAGCAAGTCTTCCAGCAATCGGCGCGTGTAGCCGTAGCCTGTCAGCAGCAGTTCGGTTTGTTCGGTATCGTGTGGCGAGATTTTGGCGTAGAGCAAGCCTTGGCGGTTGCCGCTGCCTGCCTGCGCCGCTTTGCCTGCCTCCAAAACCGTAACACGTACGCCGTGTTCAGCCAGTTTGTGCGCGGTTGCTGCGCCGGCTATGCCTGCGCCGATAATCAGGACGTGTTTGGGCGCGGCTTGATGTTCGGGCCGTCTGAACCAAGGTTTTAGAGGAATAGGGGCGGATTGGGGTATGGCTTCGGTTTGCCATTCAATATGAGGGAAATGTTCGTGTAAGCGGTCGGCGCGGTGTGGCGGAATCAGCCAGAGATGCACATCAGACAATAGGTTTTCTAAAACATTGACGCTGTTGAACTGAAGGCATTTCATGGCTTGAGCGAGACGCTTGTTCAGATGGCCTTCAAGCTCAGAGGGATGATTGGACAGCGGAAAATCGGGAATATGGTTTTCAGGCAGGCAGACAATCAAATAAAGCGGCACGGTATGTTGTTCGATGGCGCGGCAAAGGGTAGCAAGTGAAGGCGTGGTGTTCCAAGCAAGGCAGGTCATGATGAAAGGCCGTCTGAAAAAAGAGGCTTTATTGTAACGCGGTTTGCGCGGATAGAATATCCGAACGGGTTTTGATAGAATCGTATGATATTTTGATTTTCAATTGATTTTCATACAGGAATTTTATGCGCCGTCTTTTTTTGTGCCTTCTCGCTTCCGGCTTGCCCATCGCTTGCTTGTCCGCGCCGATGGATAACGGCAGCAAAGTCGTTCAGTCCGAACGCTGGGCAACGCCCGTCAAACACGATGCCAACCTTTATCGTATCGACGACAAGCTTTACCGCAGCGAGCAGCCTGTTGCCGAAGATGGCGAAGCCATCGTCAAGCTGGGCATTCAAAGCGTGATCAACTTGCGCTTTTTCGACCGCAACGATGACGACCATTTGAAAGCGTATGGTTTGACCTTGCTAAACCGTCCGTTGCTGTCATGGAGCATTAAGCCGAAAGAGATTGCGGAAATCCTATACTTAATTGAAAAACAACAGCAAAACGGCGCAGTGCTTATCCATTGTTATCACGGAGCAGACCGTACCGGTTTGATTGCCGGAATGTACCGCATCATTTATCAAGGCTGGACAGCGGAAGAGGCAAAAGCCGAAATGCAGCACGGGCCTTACGGTTATCACAGCATTTGGAAAAACATTGCCAACCTGTTTACCGAAGAGAAAGTCAAGCAGGTTAAAATGCACTTGGAAGCCTTGCGCAAACGCGGTTAACACTAAGATTTAAATCATAAAAGGCCGTCTGAAAGAACAAATCTTTCAGACGGCCTTTTAAATGGCAGATTGCTTAAATCACAAAATCCGTAGTCGATAATTGAATGTTTTGATCCATATCGGCAGACGGGGTTTTGGACGAGCGGCCAACCGGTTTGGCCGGTACGCCGACAACGGTAATCGAAGACGGTACATCGGCAACCACCACGCTGCCTGCGCCGATTTTGGCGTTTTCGCCGATGCGGATGTTGCCCAAAATTGAGGCATTCGCACCAATCATCACGCCATTGCCGATTTTCGGGTGGCGGTCGCCGCTTTCTTTGCCCGAACCGCCCAGCGTTACGCCGTGGAGGATGGAAATATTGTTGCCCAAGACGGCGGTTTCGCCGGCCACAAAACCGGTGGCATGGTCGAGCATCAAACCGTGACCGAAACGGGCGGCCGGGTGGATATCGACACCGAAGACTTCCGACATGCGGTTTTGCAGGAAATACGCCAGCGTTTTACGGCCGTTTTGATAGAGCCAGTGGTTGATGCGGTGTGCCTGTACGGCGTGGAAGCCTTTGAAATACAACAGCGGCAGCGAATATTCATCACAAGCCGGGTCGAGCTCGTAAATGGCTTTCAAGTCGGCCTCGACGCATTTGCTGATACGGGTGTCCACGCTCAAAGCCTGCTGATAGATTTCAAACAGCGCGCGCACATCCATAATCGGGCTGCCGAGCTTGCTGGAAAGATGGTAGGCAAGTACCGAATCGAGAGAATCGTGGCGCAACACGGTTTGATGCAGGAAGCTCGCCAGCATCGGTTCGGCCGCGGCGGCCGCTTCGGTTTCTTCGCGGATGGTGTGCCACAGATTAAAATCGGTTGAATTCAAATGGTCTTTTTTCATATTCGAGGCCGTCTGAAGAATAAAATCAGATGGCTATCTTACCGTTTTCCAATGTCTTTTAACAAGGCATTTGATAATCGACGTTCAAATGCTTGAAGTTTTTTCAGACGGCCTTATATATGGGTTATTGAATGCTAACACTCTAAAAGGATGTCAGAAATGACGGATCGTAACGAACAACACCAAAACGAAGCCGAAGAAGCGGCAGCCGTAGAAACTGCTGAAGCAGTTGAAACCGAACAAGCCGAAGTACAAGCCGAGCCGACTTACGAAGATCTGCAGGCGCGTATTGCTGAGTTGGAAGGCCAACTCAAAGACAGCGAGCTGCGCGGGCTGGCAAACGAGCAAAACCTGCGCCGCCGCCATCAGCAAGAAATCGCCGATACCCATAAATTCGCCGGACAAAAATTTGCGGCCGAAATGCTGCCTGTCAAAGACTATCTTGAAATGGCGCTGCTCGACCAAAGCGGTAATTTCGATGCCCTGAAAATGGGCGTGCAAATGACTTTGAACGAGTTGCAAAAAGCGTTTGATGCCACCCATATTAAAGAAGTCAATCCTCAGGCAGGCGAGAAACTTGATCCGCATTACCACCAAGCTATGCAGACAGTGGTCAGCGAGCAAGAGCCGAACACCATCGTCAGCGTGATGAAAAAAGGCTACACATTATCCGACCGCGTTTTGCGCCCTGCGATGGTTGTCGTGGCGAAAAAAGAAGATTGAAGGCACCGCTTGATAAAGTTTATCAAGTATAAAATCTTCAGACGGCCTTATCCGGTTTCAAAGCCCGATGTTCCGCTATTGGAAAATCATTCCGATAAACCGGAATCGGAAAATTAAAACCGGCCGTCTGAAAAAAGAATAAACAGCTTGTGGATAAATAAATCAAGTGATTGAATTTAATTTGAAAAAAAATTCAAATTAAGCCTTGAAAAAAAATGAAGCAACCTTATTTACAAGCCATCGGAACGAAATGTTCCACAGGATTATTAATTTAGAAAAGTTTATTTATTAGGAGCAACATAATATGGCAAAAGTAATCGGTATTGACTTAGGTACAACCAACTCTTGTTTGGCCATTTCTGAAAACGGTCAAACCAAAGTGATCGAAAATGCAGAAGGTGCACGCACCACTCCTTCCGTTATCGCTTATTTGGACGGCGGCGAAATCCTCGTCGGCGCGCCTGCAAAACGCCAAGCGGTAACCAATGCTAAAAACACCATTTACGCCGCCAAACGTTTGATCGGCCACAAATTTGAAGACAAAGAAGTTCAACGCGACATCGAATCCATGCCTTTCGAAATCATCAAAGCCAACAACGGCGACGCATGGGTGAAAGCGCAAGGCAAAGAGCTGTCTCCTCCTCAAATTTCCGCAGAAGTTTTGCGTAAAATGAAAGAAGCCGCTGAAGCTTACTTGGGCGAGAAAGTCACTGAAGCTGTGATTACCGTTCCTGCCTACTTCAACGACAGCCAACGTCAAGCGACTAAAGACGCAGGCCGCATCGCAGGTTTGGAAGTAAAACGTATCATCAACGAACCAACCGCAGCCGCTTTGGCATTCGGTATGGACAAAGGCGACAACAAAGACCGCAAAGTAGCCGTATATGACTTGGGTGGCGGTACTTTCGATATTTCCATCATCGAAATTGCCAACCTCGACGGCGACAAACAATTTGAAGTATTGGCTACCAACGGCGATACTTTCTTGGGTGGTGAAGACTTCGACCAACGCTTGATCGACTACATCATTGACGAGTTCAAAAAAGAACAAGGCATTGATTTGAAACAAGACGTAATGGCTCTGCAACGTCTGAAAGAAGCTGCTGAGAAAGCCAAAATCGAATTGTCCAGCGGTCAGCAAACTGAAATCAACCTGCCATACATCACTATGGATGCAACCGGTCCTAAACACTTGGCCATGAAAATTACCCGTGCCAAATTTGAAAGCCTGGTTGAAGATTTGATCCAACGTTCTATCGAGCCTTGTAAAGTTGCATTGAAAGATGCCGGCTTGAGCACCAGCGACATCGACGATGTAATTTTGGTCGGTGGTCAAAGCCGTATGCCGAAAGTACAAGAAGCCGTTAAAGCTTTCTTCGGTAAAGAGCCTCGTAAAGACGTGAACCCTGACGAAGCTGTTGCCGTAGGTGCAGCGATTCAAGGTGAAGTATTGAGCGGCGGCCGTAGCGACGTATTGCTGCTGGACGTAACGCCTCTGTCTTTGGGTATCGAAACCATGGGCTGCGTGATGACCAAGCTGATTCAAAAGAACACTACTATTCCGACTAAAGCGTCTCAAGTGTTCTCTACTGCCGAAGACAACCAAAGCGCAGTAACCATCCATGTGCTGCAAGGCGAACGCGAACGCGCTTCTGCCAACAAATCTTTGGGTCAGTTCAACTTGACCGACATCGCACCTGCACCACGCGGTATGCCGCAAATTGAAGTTACTTTCGACATTGACGCCAACGGTATCTTGCACGTTTCTGCCAAAGATAAAGGTACCGGCAAAGCGGCCAACATTACCATCCAAGGTTCTTCAGGTTTGAGCGAAGAAGAAATCGAACGCATGGTGAAAGATGCCGAAGCCAATGCTGAAGAAGATAAAAAACTGACTGAATTGGTCGCTTCCCGCAACCAAGCCGAAGCCCTGATTCACTCTGTGAAAAAATCTCTGGCTGATTACGGCGACAAACTTGACGCTGCCGAGAAAGAAAAAATCGAAGCTGCGTTGAAAGAAGCTGAAGAAGCAGTTAAAGGCGACGACAAAGCCGCTATCGATGCCAAAGCCGAAGCTTTGGGTGCAGCCAGCCAAAAATTGGGCGAAATGGTTTACGCTCAAGCGCAAGCTGAAGCACAAGCAGGCGAGGGCGCACAAGCCGAGTCTTCTGCTAAGAAAGACGACGACATCGTAGATGCCGACTTTGAAGAAGTAAAAGACGACAAAAAATAATTGATGCCGTCTGAAAAAAGCGCGAATCGAAAGGTTCGCGCTTTTTGTCGTTTGGGAAATGTGTAAAGACGCTTTGTTGAAATTGACGGTAAACTTTCAAAACCTTGCTACATCATCGTGTTGCCATACTTCTATTGCCGAATTTTGAACAGATTTCGCTGAATGCTGACAGTAGCTGACAGTCAAAGCCATTAATATTTGACCATCGCTTGAGTGCGAATAAATTCTTATTTTTACCTCAAATCAACCCCTTGAAAGAAGATAAATATGAAAAAACTGATTCAAATGACCTCTTTGATGGTTGCAGCTGCCGGCTTGGTATTGGCTCCAGTCGCTTCTGCACACGGCAAACACGAGATGCATCCGAAACAAGAGCGTATGCACAAAAAAGCCAAACCGCAAAAAATGAAAAAACCTGCACCTAAAGACAAACACCACGCAGCCAAGCCCAAACATCATCAAGAGCATCGCCACGAACATCATTAAGATGAATCCTCAACAATAAATAAGGCCGTCTGAAACCCAAACATCAGGTTTCAGACGGCCTTCGGTTTATCTGTCAAATAGAGCTTTGCCGTTTTTCTTGTGCCAAACGGGTCGGTTCCAGCCAGGCAATGTTTCTTTCTGCCAGCGCATTGCGCCAATAATCCAGTTTGGTATCCAAATCTTCAGAGAAGCTGCCTTGATTCAAAAGCTGAATGATAACGCCGCCGTCCGTAGCTTCGGCCAAGCGGCTGATTTGACGCAAAATACCGCGGTCGGGAACAGTTTGCGTGCGTACGCCGATGAGAAGTTGCGCCGGAGTTTGTTTCAATTCGGCTTCTAATTGTTCCAAATCTTTTCTGCCGGCGACCACGCCTTTGTCTATCCATTCTTGCGCCAAAATGCCGGAAAACCAAAGCGGCTCAGGCCATTCCGTTTCCAGTGTAACTGCCCATTTGGGCGCATTATTCAGCGTAATTTTGGATGAAACGGGAACGATGTTTTCCTGAAAATCATCGGCATCAACAATCTTCGTTTGCCATGTACGGAGGATGTTTTGATAGTAGGGCTGATTCAAATCCAAACGTTCGCGAAGGGTTTTTAAAGTAATCTTGCAAGCCAGCCAAGCAATCAAGCGCGGTAGAATACCATAGCAGATGATGCTGCCGATGAGTAAGCCCGCCCAAGCGCGTGCATCTTCGATATGATTGTTCAGACGGCCTGCAATTACGGCCTGACTGTCGGGAACAGGAAAGCCCAAACGTTCCGGCAGCCATGACAAAGCTTCAACCGTTTTCACCAATGTCGTATTGCTTAAAAGTGTACTTTCCCAGTTGAACGTATATTGACGCACCAAAAGCAGCAGCAAAACAGAAACCAACATTCCCGACAGCGTGCATAGCCACAGGCTGTGCGAAGTTGCACCAATCAGCCAACGCGTTTGCGGTTTACGCCATTCATCCACATAAAGCCGCAAAATTGCCTGATTGACCGGGTCTTTACCTCGGAACCAAGTTGCCGGACTGCTGAAAAAGTGCACATTTTTCAAACGAAGGAATAAAGTCGCCAGCCACACCAGCAGCATGATTGTATTCATGCCTAAAATCCCGGCCAAGACCAGAAAAAAGTTCAGCCCCTGATTGTCCATCAAAAGATAAGTGCTGGAAAAACCGACCGTAAACAACAATGTCGCCGCAACAATCCAAAGCCAAAACGAGCCTGTTTCCACCTGTTGCAACACATATTTTAAATGCTGGTCGCGGTCAATGATTTGGGCGCGGCGTATCAGTTTTTCCTCGTTGCCGCCATCAATATGTCGCAACGCTTCCGTCGCCTGAACAGGATCTCCCGGAAAAATATAGGCACGTTCTTCAAGAATACGGACCAATTCGACAAGTTTTTGCGATGGATTCAACATAAATGATAGGCCGTCTGAAAGATAAAATGGAAACGTCTGTTATACCCCCAAATAAACCCCTTTTTTGCAAAGGTCAAAAAATTAAAAGCAGTTTTGATTTTGAATAGGGTATATAGTGGAATAGATGTAAAAAAAGCAGCCCGAAAGCTGCTCATTTTGAGTATGGTGCGACGGAGGGACACAAACCAAAGATATAATTCATTGTTTTATATTATAAAAATAATAAAGCAATCCAAATATACCCACAAAAAACACCACATTTTGCAAAGGTCAAAAAATAATTTAGCAGTCTAGGCCGGTCATTATAACTTTTTTTGGGACGTGTTGTTATTTGAGTGATTAGGCCGGCGGCTTCTCTCTCTCAAATTTAAACCGCTATATATATACAAAAAGCACTGGTTACTCTGGTTACCTGGTTACCAGCCCCTAAAAACCTTTATAAATCAACGATAATGCGGTAACCAGTTATGTCTTTGTCATTGGTTACCAGTGCCGGTTAAGTGGTTACCTGCCGCGTTTTCCTTTCTTTTCATGGGCTTGCAAAAATCTAGGGACTGCGTTATTACGCGCGCGCGTATTGGTGTCGAAATTATTTATTCACTGCCTGCCTTTTTGGTAGATATGGCGTAAATAGGCTAAAATTGCGCTGTAAGCGTGTTTCATTGATTGGGTAGGGTAGGTATAGGGAAATAGTCAAACAGCCCTAATTTTTGAAATTTAGGGGATTCCTGTTGATTTTATGCTTTCTTGGTTGGTCTGCCTGAATGTTTGGACGTAAAAAAGCCCGCGTGTGTGGGCGGGTTGAATGGGGTGGGCTATGCCTGATTCATGGCGATCAGGGCGGCTTCTAGGAAGTAGCTTGCTGATTTCCTGTAATAGCTAGCTGATTTCATGAAATGAACTAGTTGATTTCATGTTTGATATACGAAAAAGCCCGCGTAATGCGGGCAGAGGATTATGCTATGGCAAATTTTGCAATCAGAAGCTTAACTTCCCTGCTGGCATATCGTGATGTTGAAGCCCCGGCAATGATACGCCCCAACAGTTGTTCGCTACATGGTGATTTCACGGAGAATATCCCTTCGTGCACACGGTTTTCTATGTGTTCGACGGCATCAATCCTTGCATCACGGTAGCGGACATAACTGTCATGTTGGACAAAAGGATGTTCTCCCTGCCTGATGATGCAGGCATTATCATATGGGATATTTTCCCGGATAGAAGAAATGCCGACAGAAAGAACCTGCGGCTTATTCCCACGGTTGGGCAGAATACACGGATTGACTAGGATGGTAAATAAGTGTTGGTAGCTATTTGGACCGGATGGGATGAGTAGGCATTCTCCTTGCCTGCATTGCCACGATTGAGGCATACCGTCTCCTACCCGAAAGCGCGATTGATGTAAGCCTGTTCTTCCAGTCTTTCTACAATCGCTACGGCTCGTTCGTCATTATAACCAAGCACAGACAACAGTTTTTTGATGGGAATTGGGCGGCTTGAGCCGTGAGGGTCTTCCCATTCCGGGCATAACCCGTTGTGGGTCATGTTGCGCAGATCCCATGCGGAATAATGGCCGTAATTCTCCCAAACCGATTCCAGTACTTCCAAATCGGTTTCGGATAATGCCAATAAGTCTTGCTCGGGTGTCCGAATCATACTTGGATCGCGTAAGGCAAGCATTTTGTTTTCGCGGTCGCTAACCCACGTTGTCCATCCGTTCGGAACGGACTCCTGTCCGCCGTTGATGAAATCCAAGGTCATGGAGAGTACCGGGCCATGCGGCATTGAAACCAACGCATCACCTGTCAGGCATTCTCCGAAGCGTGAGAAAGACTCACGTTCAGCCAAGTACATCAGCTTCATCAGCTTCAGTACTTCAAGTCTGCCGTTTGCCTTGTACAGCATAAAGGCGGCCGCTTGGGCAGCCTTTGGCTCTTGGAAAATGGTATCATTGTACGGTTTCATGCTTTTAATTATATACGGTTGTTTGTAAAGCAGGCAATCTAAATCCAGCACATTTCCGTACATTTTACATCTTTTCGATATATCTCAGCATATTCCTCAATCCGACACGAACCGTTTGTGTCGTTTCAGGTTCGGCAGGGTGTGAAAAAGCCCGCCATTGTCGGTAATAGCGGGCTTGCTCTTGGTTATTCGTCAAAGTCGGGCGGGGCTTCTCCCATCAAAACATAGAATCGGCTTGCAACGCCGTTGCGTTTGCGCTGGTGTTGCCATCTACCGTTATCGGCTTTTTTTAACCATTGGCGATTATGTAGGACTTCACACACTTTACGCAGGCTATATCCTTTACAGACTTCATTTTCAAAGGTAAAGGGGATTATCCAATATTCATCTATGCTTCCCTCCTGTTTCCGATAACCTACGTGATTTTGGTTCACGGTTTGGGCGTTCCAGTCTGAAAAGCGCATTGACAGTGCGTTAACGTCCATGAAAGCGGTTACTTGCTCAATGATTCGGCGGTCTTCGCGGTTTCCTGTGCCGTTTTCTTCAAGCCATTCATTGAAACACTGCCTTACTCCTGCTTCTCCTGCTCCTTGTCTCATGCCGGTAATAGGGGCGGCATATTCCAAGACGGCGGCCAAAAGGGCGAAGCGGCGGGCAATTCTTCGCGCCTGTCCCTCCATTGGTGGCAAGGTCTCAAGGAATCGGGCGCGGCTGGCTTCTACGGCTTGGGCGGCGGCTTCTTTTCCGTCTTTGAGGATTTGGCGGATAAGGGCGCGGCCTGCTGTTCCTCGCTGTTTGGCTGTGGCTTGTCTGATATGCTCCGACAGTTTCGCGCCATCTGCGAAGCCGTGCAACGTGTCAAATATGCCATATCTTGCCTCTGCCTGTATGTCAGGTAACCTAACATGATTGCCCGCTTTCCATTGGGCGCGGTCTCCTATCAGGCTCTCCGGGTTTATTTCGCCGGTTGAAAGGATCAGATTGCGCCATGTTTTCTGCCGGCGGTTGCCGCCATCTTTTGCGCCTTGTGTTTTTGACACGCCGTTGATCACGCTGTAAACCATTTGCGGGATTTTTCGCGGGTCGGCTGATTGCCCGATTTCATCTAACACCAGCAAGCCATCATTGCGGGCTAAAGCTAAATTCTGCAAGCCAAGCGGGGTAGTATCCCAATTTCCTTTAGTGGTTTCAGGGTCGCCCCATACGCTCAAGGCAAGCCGCGCGGCGGTTGTTTTGCCTTTTGAGGAATCGCCCGCCAAATGGAAACCGCCTCCCTCTTCGTTCAAAAGTGCCAAGAATGGTGCGGCCATGCTTAAACCTAGTGCCAGGCATAGGCGGCTATTGTTCTCTGCGTATCGCGCGGCCTGCTCCTGCCATTCCTTGAGGCTGCCTTTTTCTGTGTAACCGTCTTTTTGGCTGGTGTCTCCGTTGTATAGAATGTTTGCGCCGTCTGCGTTAACGGCTTCCCCGCCTGCCAGTATGTAGGCTTCCCCGTTCCAACCGGCGCGATCGGTAATGGTAAAGGCTGTCTGGCTTCCCTCTTTCTGCAAATAGTCTGCCAGTTTTCGCCTTTTTGTTGGGTTGCTCTCAATGAATAAGCTGTAAAACCCCAAACGCTCCCAGCATTTCCCACCGGCAATTTCTGCTTGTGGCAGGGCGGCGGTCTTTTGTTGGCGTGTGATTTTGTCTTTAAACTTGATAATCCGATAATACGCGCCGTCATTGTCTTGCCCTGTGCCTATGATGTCGATAGGGTCGGAAAGCAATAGCGGCTCTGATTCGATAATATCGCCGTCTTTGTCGGTTCTAACGTTTACCCACCATACGCCCCGATTGTCGATTTCAAAGTGAGGGCGCGGGCGGAATGGCTCGATATTCTCAAGGTTGTAGTCTTTGGTGCTTTCCTGCTTCGCTGTTTCGGTATTTTTCATGCTGTCTGTCCTCCGAAATGATTGTCTGATCGCTTTTTCTCGTTCAGTTCGTCCAGTGCGTCATAGCCTGCTGTTTCACTCTGCCATATGCTCGCCTTGATTCCCTGCTTAATGGCTCGCATTGCCAAGTCATAAGCGGCTCTGTAACCAACGGGGCGGGGCGTGTCGTTATCAGCAATAATCGCAATTTCTTTTATACCGTTCAGAAACTGAAAATTTGCCATGCTGTTTGCGCTCAAGGCCGCGTATAAGCCCCAATCGTAAGCCTTGTACAATTCACGGGCGGCAAGGGCGGTTTCTATTCCCTCTGCAATGACAAGACGGCCATTTTCAGGAATCGGGAACAAGTGGACGGCTTGCCCTGAAATGCTGCCATGCTTACGGCTTCTCATTTTCTTGGCCGGTAATGCCTCGCCCGTTTCAGGGTGTTTGATTGCCAGTTTCTGATAGTGTGGGGCATGTAGTCCGTCCTCTCCGCATGGTTTGTCATAGCTAGGCTGTAAATAGGTTAGGTGTAAGCCTTGTAACTCCTCGTCCATATCGCGGATAGCGCAAACCATACACGGGAAACGGCCAAGCAAAAGCGGCTTATCCTCGCCTGTTGTCCAATAGTCTTTTTCAGGTAGAAAACGGACGTTTTCGGGTAAATGCGCCATCTCCAAACCGCGTGATTTCAAATACTGGATAACAGGGGAATCGGGGCGGATAGGTTCTGTGCTTCTCCATAATGCGGCCAGCTTCTCGATTTGGTCTTTTTCGGGGCATGGTTGCGCTTGTGGGCGTGTTGGCGGTATCGGCAAAGGGTCTGCATTGCCCATGCCTAAAACGCCTGAAACCTGCTCTAAGGCCGTCTGAAAATCACACCCGAAAAAGTGCATTACCAAGCCGAAACCATCGCCCGCGCCGTTGTTGTAATGGCTGCAAATGAATGTGCCGTTTCCGTCCTTGTCGTCATATCTGAAACGGTCTTTCCCTCCACACGCGGGGCAGGGCTGGTGTTTGTTTTTCAGGTATCGCTGGTCTATGCCTAATGCCGCGTGTATTTCCGGCCAGCAGTATTGCGCGGCGGCTTTAATGTCTTGGTATGTTGGTTTCATTGCTCTGCCTCCTCTGATACTGGTTCTAAAACTATTCCGGCTGTTGGGTCTGTTTCCCATATCGCGGGCGTTTCCTGCTCTAGTTGCTCCGTGTCGGCGTGGGCGGGCTGGTTACAGGCTCGGACTACCAAAGCCAAAAGCAACACCCAAAACACCAGCAAGGCGCGGTTAAGATACCGGCGGAAACGGTCGGATTTATTGGTCTGTTTCATGGTTTTATCCTTTGCTCTGCCTCCAGTGTTTCAAAACATGAATCTAATAAAATCAATTAGTTATGAAAACACTAGGGCGAAGTTTGCCCTATGCCGTCTGAAATAGGCGGCATAAAGGCGGGTAAATTTCAGGGAATAGGTGGGCTTAACCGGCGTGGGTTACGCTGTAAGCAGCCCATTCTTTCAGGCCGTCTGAATCGTCAGGGCGCGGGGACGGGGTCAGTTTTGAATGTATCCCGCAAGCTCGGATGACAAATCGAAAGATTCCAAGTTTTCCGCATGGGGGACTAGGGTTTGAATGACTGTGGCAAGTCGTGCCGTGCTTCCGCTCGCACTTATGGGGGGTGTTGCGGACGGAATGGTCGGCCATGTTGTCGCAAATGGTGTCGATGATTGCGCCAGTATTGGCGATAAATTCGCCGCCGTAGTACAGCGCGTCCATGATGCGGTTTGCCAGCTCGCGAGGAATGGTTACCGTTTGGGCTTGATTTTGAATGGTTTGGATTTGGGTAGAAATGGAAGATTGCATTTGAAATGCTCCTATGTTTTTTGTGAGATTTGAGAAATGCCCGAAATAAGGGGGCGGTGCTCTCACTGGACATAAGAAACCAGCCTGCGCCTTGCGGTTGGCAGACACCGCCATAAACTTTGATACGCCGTCCAAAGCCTGTGAATAGGCTTCAAACGCCATAAGAGAAAATGGCGATAAGAAATCAGCGTTACCCTGCCGATTTGGGCTTATGTTTTTTGTGAGAGAAACTTAATTCTGCTTCCCAAAGCTCAATTTGTCAAATGTTTTTGCATTGGACGGGTTAAATTATTTTGTCCAACACAATCAGGATTACTGCATACTCAATCCGCGCTATATCATTCCCGACAATCGCCGTAATGTCGGCAAGCGTGATTTCACTGTATGACTTATTAAAAAAAGCATTGCTGACTTGTTTTCTTTCTTCTTCCGTCAATGGGCATTTGCGCTCTTCCTGTTTTACTTGGCTGATTTCCGCCTCTGCCTTGATTTCCGCCTTATCCACCAGCAAGCCCAGCATTTTTGCTTTGCCCATCGTGGCCGATACCGCCGCGCTGCTTTGCGGGGTAGGGGCTGCCAGTGCCGCCGCCCGTGCCTGCTCCAGTTCGTGTAACAGGTCGTCCACCGTTACCGCGTGGCGTTGCCGTGCCTCTTCCTTGAGGCCATCTACCATCGCGGAAATATCGGGGTCTTGAAGCAGCTTATAGGCTTCATTCGTTACCGTTTCGGGCTTCATGTTGTCGGTGTTGTAGGCTTGCCGGTATGCTTCGCTTGCATTGCCCGTTTCTACATACAGGCGGGTAAATTGTTCTTGCTTTGGTGTCATGTCCTTACTCCTTTCAAAAAGCCGCCCAATAGCTTTTTTCTGCTTTTAGGCGGCTGTTTGGGTGTTGCTACTTCAAACTATTGAAAACCGCTTCTTTTTCTTTCTCCATGTCTTCCGTGATGTCGAAAATAGCGTTTTCTTCCCCGCCGGTGTTGTCCATCATGTTGAAGAAGCCGGGCAAACGTAAATCAATGATTCGATTCGGCATAGATTCCCCATAGGTCGGACAATCAGGCCGCAAACCGTTTTCATGAAGACTCGTTCTCATTTCAACGGCGGCCTTGCCGATTCCTACCAGTTTCGCGGCGGCTTTGGCATAGACTTGGGCGGCCTCCAAATATTCAGGCAAGTGGGTCTCTTCAATACCGGCAATAAACATTTCATAGCGGGAAACGGCCAGTAAATTGCGAAGCTCTGAAATGCGGTTCAGGTGTTGGCGGCGTTCATCAAAAAGGCTTTCCAACAGTTCTTTTTGCACTTCCAGCATATCGGCGGCGCGGTCTGCCTCTTCTCGCTTGGCGGCAATCTCTGAATCAAGCTCTTTGGCTTCTTCGGTGTTTGTGGGTTTGCCCATTTTCAATAAATTGGCAAATATGCCTTTGCGCCTGTTTCTCAGCCCCGCAAATTCATTGATTACCGCTTCCGCCTCTGAAACACCGGCTTCTGCCGCTTCAATTTGGGCGGTCAGTTCACTGCATTTGTCCTCTTCTTCTTTTAGTAACTTTTGACGGGTCTCAAAAGCTGTCTTTATATATTCGATATTCATGTTTCAAACTCCTAATTTAATTGATTAATACGAACCGACCGCGTTTCACGGTTTCGCCAAATTGGTTGGTTACTTCTTCCATCACGGTTATGATTTCATGCCCCGCTCTGCGAAGCTCCATAATGCGTGTGTTATAGCTAAGTATGCCCATCTGTGCTAACTCCCATGACGTGGCACTTCCTTTTCTCAATCGGACTAAAATTCGTTCTCTTTGGCTTGGCGTTTTGGGCTTGCTGTTGATATAATCAGTTTTCATCAGATTTTTTCCTCCGTGCCGTCTGAATAGCCCTCTATTCAGGCGGTTTTATTTTGACTAAAGGGATAGATTCCCGCTGATTCTTCGCGCGCGTATTGCTCCGAAAACTCCTATTCTTCGCGCTTGGCTGCCAGTTTGTTGATATATTCGTCAATCTCGCTCGCAAGCCAGCCTGTCGCATTGGCAGATATTTTGAAAGGGCGGGGAAAATCAGGGCGGTAATGGCGGCTCTTAGGGTTTGCCCAATTCCAGATAGTCGCTCGTGAAACACCTAATGCACGGGCGGTATCGTCTGCTCTTAATACTGTGTTGTTCATATATTTTTGCCTTTCTTTCAGTCGGGTTAGATGACAGGTAAAAATATAGCCGCCCATGTGGGCGGCTGTTAAGTAAGCAGCTTGTTGACTTCCCTAAAATCTGTTTGTTGATTTCATATTTTCCCGAAACTGTTTTATCCAGTCTTTAACTGTTTTTTCCGATGGAACATCAGGGGCTGATATTTCATCGTTATTAATTTTTTCTAAAATAAGGCGGATTAATTTAGCTTTTCCACCCCATTGATTAAACATTTCCTTTCTTTCCTCCAATAACTGATTTACGGCTGCTATCGTTCCCGCTTTTTCATAATGGCTTTGCTTGGCTTTGCCTGCTTTTCGGGCATTTTCTGTTATTGCCTCTATGCTGATTTGGTCTTTTTTCAACTCCAAAGACATAAACTCTATGGATGTTGTAATTAAGTTTGCTATTGTCCTAAATTGATTGAAGTTTTCTTGCGATGGCTTGTCTTTGAAGTTTGAAACATACTCATAAATAGCCTTAGCCGTGAT
The DNA here is from genome assembly GCF_051957095.1 of Neisseria sp. P0020.S003. Taxonomy (NCBI): domain Bacteria; kingdom Pseudomonadati; phylum Pseudomonadota; class Betaproteobacteria; order Neisseriales; family Neisseriaceae; genus Neisseria; species Neisseria sp. P0020.S003. Next base: position 26,856 of record NZ_JBQCWU010000021.1, read on the forward strand.
GAAATACTGCATTTCTAGGCGCATTTCCAGACTTTGCCCAAAGTGCAACTCTTCTATCACGGGATAAAAATACTCTGAATAATCGATAGGGTCTCCGTACTTTTCCTGATACTTCTCTAGCGCGTCATTAACCTGCTCCTCAACTAAAGAAACCTTGTAAGTTTCCTTATGACTCCATAGCGACACACCATGCTCAAATTTTTCAAGACTTTTAAATACTCTAGTAAACACCCTTTGGGCTTGCCAGCTAAGAACTCCTAGCGCGTCCTCAAATTCAGGGCTATTAGTAATATTGAATATGGCTGCATATTTTGGACTATATGCTGCAATATTTCTTGGATATGCGATAGAAACCATGTAACACCTCTAAAACTAAAAAATATTCCGGAATATCAAACTTGTATAAAAGGGTAACCAGGTGGTAACCAGTAAATTTACGTTAACTGGTTACCGCTTTTTCTTTGTATTTATATTTATATTCATATAGTTATATTTGTTAAATTTTGTGGTAACCAGTGTAACCAGTATATTTACTCACGCGCATAGGGATTTTTTAATCCGCCTTGTCTTTTTGAATCATCTGTAATGCTTGGTTGTATCGCTCCCGCAAATAATCGCTATACCATTGCATAAACTCGATACGCTGGGGCATATAATCGGCTTGGTAGGCGTATGAATCCTTTATCTTGTTTTCTTCAACGTGGGCAAGCTGTGTTTCAATCGCGCCGCCGTTAAAGTTGTTTTCATAAAGCAGACTACTTGCTACTGCTCTGAAGCCGTGCGGCGTTGCTCTACCTTTATAGCCTAGTTTCTCGTTAATGATTTTTCCTAGTGTGTTCTCGCTGATATGGCGGTTTACGTTGGTTCTACTTGGAAACATAAACCGGCTATGCCCTGTCAGCGTGTGTAACTCTTGAAGTAGCTCTATTGCCCAATCAGAAAGAGGCACACATAAAGCGGGCTTTGGCTTCATCTTTTCGTGCTTCATTCTTTCGGCGGGAATAATCCAACGCTTGTTTTTAAAGTCCACTTCTTGCCATTGGCCGCCGCGTAATTCGTTATTTCTCACAAACACCAGCATAACCAGCATGATGGCGATTTTGTTTTGCCGCTCTATATTGTTTGCCAGTATCAGGCGGCGGTAAAACTCCGGCAATTCTTCACGGGGTAGGGCGGGCTTGTGCTTGGTGGGTAAGTTAGGAATGTGATTTTTCAACAGGCGGGCGGGGTTGTTTTCTGATATTTCCAACATGGCGGAATAGTCAAAAACCGCCCCTATCCAACCCCTGATTTTGTCGGCGGTATCAGTAACACCCCTTGCCATAATGTCATCAAGCAAGTTTTTGATATGGGTTACCTTGATTTCATTAACGGGGATTTCCCCAATGACTGGGAAAACGTCATTTTTCAAATAACGCATGATCCGCTCGGCGTGGTGTTCTTTCCAGCGGGGCAAATTGTCCTCGTACCATTGCTTGGCTAAATGCTCAAAAGTATTTAGCAAGGCGGCTTGTCGGGCTGCTTTGGCTTCTTGCTTGGCTTTGTTGGGGTCTTGCCCTTGTGCAATCATGCGGCGGGCGTTTTCGGCGGCTTGTCGGGCTTCTACCAGTGAAACGGTCGGATATTTCCCGATAGTGAAGTCTTTCTCTTTGCCATCTATGCGGTATCTCATGCGGAATATTTTCCCGCCCGCTGATGTAACTTCAAGATACAGGCTATTTCCGTCAAATAACTTGATTTTCTTTCCAGTATCAGCCGGCTTGGCGGCTTTGATTTGGCGGTCGTTTAGTGGCATTTGTGGGTATGCTTTACAGTGGTTTTGGCTGATCCCCTGAATCATACCCACATTTTGTGCTTTACTCAATTAAATGGCATTGGGGGTATTTAGACACTTGGCAAGGGGTATATTGGTCTGAAAGCCTTGCCAGTATTGAATCTTAATTACTGTGTTAGATTTGATTAGACGAAAAAAAAGCCCCTAAAAGGGGTTGGGTGGTGCGGACGGAGAGACTCGAACTCTCACACCTCGCGGCGCCAGAACCTAAATCTGGTGCGTCTACCAATTTCGCCACGTCCGCACTAATTTGAATCGTGGATTATACACAAGATTAATGGTGGCGCAAAGTCTTGTTTGCTTGAATTTTTCGGTTTATCCCTTATATAATGGTTTATTCCGGCCGTCTGAAAGCAGGGTTTGTTTTCAGACGGCCTCAACTTTACTATTGGTGAGGAAGGGCAGATGCCTGCTTTATTGATTAAAGATTTCTTGCAGACGCAAGGTTTGAAGTTGCCTGCGGATGATATACATGTTGCTTATTTGACTGCTCAGGCTGTGATTAAAATGGGCAATGCTTCGGTTGAGCGTTCGATTTTGTGGCCGTCTGAAGACGGTTGGCAGTTGGCGGATTATGTTGATGCCGAACATGAATTGTTGCTGAAACAGATTTTTATGGCTTTGGATTCGGTTGCCGAGCGCACCGAGCATTTGAAAAGTGCTGCGGTTTATACCGCGTTTCCGAAAGATGGCGCGTTGTCGCTGGTTCGACTGAGCCGTTGGGGCATGCCATTGGAAAATGTGATTCCAATCGACGAGCAGACCGGACAGGCTTTTTTGGCTGTGCGTACGGCGCAAAGCGGTTGGATGAATGTTTGTCAGAATGTGGCGTATTGGCAGGAAATTGGTGAATTGTCGGCCGAACGCAATCATCCCGGCTTGAGTCAGATTTCTGTTCCTGTCTGTATGCCCAGCGGTGCGGTTTTGGGTGTGGTGCATGCCGAGTTTGATATCAAAGACGGCGCGCCTGACGAAGTATTGGTGGCTTGGATTGCCCTTGCCTTAGCCCTGTCGGATTCTTTGAAAAATCTGTTGGGCATGGCTGAAAACGAGGAAACGGAAAATGAGTAACGCCTTGAAGTTTGTTGCGTCATGCCGTTTGCCTACGGAATGGGGCGAATTTACCATGCACGGCTTTGAAGAAGAGGGCGGTCAGGAACATGTCGCATTGACGATGGGCGATGTTTCAGACGGCCTGCCTGTGTTGTCGCGTATCCATTCAGAGTGTTTGACCGGTGATGCTTTATTTTCGGTGAAATGTGATTGCGGCCCTCAACTTCAAGCGGCGATGCAGGCCGTTCAGAAAGAAGGGCGTGGCGTTATCGTATATTTGCGCCAAGAAGGCAGGGGCATTGGTTTGATAAACAAAATCCGTGCTTATCGTCTGCAAGATCAGGGCTTGGATACGGTCGAGGCCAATGTAGCGCTCGGCCTTCCTGTTGATGCGCGCGACTTCACTTTGGCTAAGCAGATTTATGATTATCTGCATATTCGTGAAGTCAAGTTGTTGACCAATAATCCTGAAAAAATCCAAACGTTGAAAGATTCCGGCATTAATGTGGTCGAACGGATTGCATTACATGTCGGCGAAAATGTGGAAAATGAACGTTATCTGCATACTAAAGCGGATAAATTGGGACATTTGATTTTCGATTAATGGATAGGCATAACAGTGTTGTTTGCGGTTAAATAAAATATTCTATATTCTTTCAATGAGATATATTTTTATTTAAATAAAAACCTTGCGCATGGTCTGATTTTTTGATTTAATGTCGGCTTATTGGGTGATTAGCTCAGTTGGTAGAGCGTCTGCCTTACAAGCAGAATGTCGGCGGTTCGACTCCGTCATCACCCACCAAGTTTCCTTTCATTGTCTTTGACAGTGGATGCGCGGTGGTAGCTCAGTTGGTTAGAGTACCGGCCTGTCACGCCGGGGGTCGCGGGTTCGAGCCCCGTCCGCCGCGCCATTATTTAAAAAGCACTGATTATATCAGTGCTTTTTATTTGTCTTAAAGATACAATTAAGTGGCAAAAATAGAAACAGGTAAGTAACAGGATATTGAAAGTTAAATACTGTTTAACCTTAATTTCTGATGATTTTAAAAAAAGGCCGTCTGAAACTTTTAAAGTTTCAGACGGCCTTTAGTGTAGGAAAACGTTGCGTTGTTTACACCACAGGTTGAGAAAAATAAGCCTGCAAGACCTCAAACGGCGTATCGCCGTTCAAACTGCGGTGTGGCTTCACAGTGTTATAGAAATTAACAAAGCGGCACAACTCCTTTCGCCGGTGTTCCGGACTGTCAAACAACTGTTTCTCATG